>JAMCZT010000016.1 GCA_023485445.1 Patescibacteria group bacterium | reverse complement strand
CTTTAACCAAAAGTACAACTACAGGAGATTTCATCAATCTCTAGGCTATCAAACACCGGCAGAATATGTTAAAAGTAATGTAGTAACTAAGGAGCAAGTGTTACGTCATGTATAGGTCCTGCACATATATTTGACAATCATTTGGGATTGTGCTATAAGATGTGTTGGCAAAAATTGCTGAATAAGCTCTTTGCCGGCAGATTAAAAGTCTCACGAAAGGAGTAGGATCGTTGAGTAAGACTAATGCTGTAGTGTCGAGTGAGGGTTGGAGCAGATTCAGAGTTTACTGCGAAGGTGAATCTTCGGTAATGTTCACCAAACCGACCGACGAGGTTCTCGAACACCTTCGGAAAGGTATACCTTTGCCGAAGGTGAAGGACCGCGAAGCTAAGGATGAAGCAGGCGAGAAGCTCCATCGGGAAAACGGGATGACAGGGAGAATAGGCATTCCGAGAAGAATGCTTTTTGCCTGTTTGGCTTCGGCTGGTCGTCACGTCACTTACCAAGGGAGAAAGAAGATTTCCACGGCGGATTCGACACTCCTTCCCGCTTTTTTCCGAATCCGTGAACCATTCCTTCCATTCATTCTGAGGGGAGAACCTGAGTGGGATGCCGAGAACGCTTGGGTTCCTGATATCCAGAAGGGCCAGCATGAGAGCAGTGGTCGGAAAAGCATGATTGTTCTTGTCCGACCGAGGTTTGATCAGTGGGGATTCGAGACAACAATCTCTGTGAAGGAGTCCGAGGTTGGAGAGAAGACGGTCCAGCAACTGTTCGACATCGCTGGTCACATGTACGGTCTTGGCGCCTTTGGTCCAAGGAGTACTGGCGACTACGGCATGTTCAACGTCGTCGGCTGGCAAAGGTTGAGTTAATCCTCTCTTATATTGTTGAGTCTAGTAGAGTTTCGTTGCGTAGCGTATTGTAACGTCGCGTAGGGTAATCTGTGGTTTTGTCGGGTTTTGTTGCGCAGTGGGAGGAGTTACTCCGGAAGGTTAACTCCTCCGCCAGATCTTAATACTGTAATGTCTCGTTCTGTAGATGGGGTATTGTCTAGTGCTGTCGTGTTGGCGAGAGTTCTTTCGAAAGATTGATCTCTCGCCTATTTTTTATGCTGAGTTTGTTTTTGGATTTGAATTTGTTAAAATCTCAAAACAAGTTCAGCAAAAAGCGGAACTTAGATTTTGAAAGGGAGAGAAAATTGGATCAACTGTACCAACTGAAACATCAAGATGGCGGGCAAAGCCAGAATCTTCTGGCGCACTTTCCTTGGTCGCAGTATCCGGATATTCATCCGAATCAACAAGAGGCCTTGGAAATCATTGCTCGTCACCAGGACGAAGGGGAGCCGATCGTCCTCGAACTTCCAACCGGTAGTGGAAAGACAGCCATCGGTTACACTGTGCTGAAACAGGCCGCTTCCTTAGGGAAGAAACCGCTCTTTTACATTGTGCCGACGAAGACTTTGGTTGATCAGGTGAAATCACTTCACCCTGATCTGACGGTGGTCTACGGCCGCAACGAGTACTCGTGCTGCTATTTCACTGATAAGGAGCTTACAGCCGAAGAAGTCCCCTGTATACTTTTAGGAGATTGTCCTCATCGGGTGGATCAAGAAACGGGCCAGACGAAGGTCGAAGGTGTGACTCCCTGTCCTTATCTTTTGGCTAAGTACCAAGCGAAAAAGGCAGAAATCGTGGTGTGCACCATGGCTTTCTACTTGTTTACTCAACTTTACACTCAAGAATGGGAGAAGCCGAAGGTGCTGGTCATCGACGAAGCCCATCGGATCGCTCAGGTCGTAAGGAATGCGCTTAGCTTTGAAATTACCGATGCCCACATCAGGACAGCGATCAAATTGCTGCAAGGTGTAGACTTTGAGGAAGCTTCCGGTTTGGAAAAATTCCTTACGGCGATGATCAGGATTGCCCGAACTAAACCTTCTCGGCGGCCGACCCTGCTGGAGGATGAGGAAATCAAGGAGCTAATGGGTACTCTTCTCCAAGTAAATTTAGGAGGTCTTAGGCGCAAGATAGGCGAAGCGGTCGAGCGTGGAAAGATTGACACTGCTGAGAACATGGAAACTCTCCGTCGTTTGGAGAAAGGGGTCTACGAACTCGGTCGGTATCTGAAAGCCTTCGAATACTCTCTTTCCACCGACCGTCGGCAGGCGCTCAACTACACCTACGGTTTCTACAATGAAGAGCTTGACGAAGGTAGACGGGTCCAACACAAGTTAGTTATCAAAGCCTACTACGTGGGGCCGTTGATCAAAAAGCTCTTGCCTTCTTCAGGGCTGACTGTTGCTTACTCTGCGACGATCAGTAACGCCGAAATATTCGGGTTTGAAACTGGAATAAAGGGAAAGTTTTACACCTTTTCCTCAGATTTTCCGGTTGGTAATGCCCGGATATTTATTCCAAAGGATACGCCAGATTTATCGGTGAGTAAGCGCGGCAAAGGGGAACCAGAGGGAACACTTCGCAGGATTGCGGCTTCGTGCAAACAATTGTCTGGAAAGGGTATTCGAAGCCTAGTGGTAGTGGTTTCTGAAGCTGAGCGGTCGACGTTTCTCCGTCTTTGTGAAAAAAAGGGAGTTACCGCGATCAGCTATGGAAACGGTGTTCCTCCGAAGAAGGCAGCAACGAAATTCAAAGATGGCGAAGGCGACGTGTTAGTCGGAACGGTTGCGAACTACGGAGAAGGAATTGATCTTCCACGAAGCTTGGCTCCCGTAATTTTCTTCCTGAGACCGGCTTACCCGTCTCCTTATGACCCAGCAACGATTTTCGAAGAAAAGCGTTTTAGGAGGCAACGCTGGTCACTCTGGCTATGGCGGGCAATGATGGATGCGCTTCAAGTCCGGGGCAGAAATATCCGTAGCGCTGAGGATATCGGGGTAACGATTTTCGTCTCCCAGCAGTTTCGGAGATTCGTCTTCGGATCGCTCCCTAAATGGTTGGAAGATGCATACTGCTCGGATCTAGCCTTTGAGGATTGTGTTAATGAGGCGATAAAAGTATTAGGGAAGGAGAAGACATCTTTGAAAGTCTAATATCCTGATATGATGTGGTGTTGTTCAGTGTAGTCCGGTTAAGTCTCGTATTGTAAAGTTACGTTCTGTCCTGACAGACAGGAGGAGTTAAATCGGAAGATTTTCTCCTCCTCCAATTATCCTTGAGGTAATGCTGTTTGGTTTGGTAAGGTTCGGTCGGGTTTGGTTAGGTAGAGTGCGGTAAGGTAAGCTAAAGTCAGGTTGAGTTTTTCTGGGAGGGGTGATTTCGGGAGATTCGCTCCTCCCCTGATGCTGTGCTGTCTTGTGCAGTCTTGTCACGTCAGGTCTCGTCTTGTCCTGTTGACAATAGGAGGAGTTTGCTTGGAAAAGCGCTCCTCCTTCCAAATCTCTATTTTGATACTGTTTAGTAACGTTCCGTGTGCTTACGTGAAGTTTCGTGTGGTATTGTTCAGTGTAGTCCATTTTTGGCGAGGGTTCTTTCAAAAGAAAAGAGCTCTCGCCTTTTTCTTTTGCTGATCCACTTTGATTAACAAAGACCCAGTTGACAGTTAACCGAAAGTATGACCATAATTTAACCAAAGAAAAACCCAACAGTAATTTAAAATTTTTAATGAATTTTCAAATTGAAAATTATGACTTTATTCAAAGAAATGCCTTTAAGATTTAACAAATATAGATTAACAATCTGATCGTCAAAGGAGGTACTATGGCTCCCGTAATTTATAAGCGTCAACGAGATCTTCTCGACTTTGTTTCCCAGTACATGCAAAAGTATGGGTACGCCCCAACACTGCCTGAAATTTGCGATGGGATCGGGGTTCGTTCCCCGGCGACTGTCCATGAACACATTACGAATTTAGTCGTCAAAGGAGTTTTGAAAAAAGTAGATGGGGTTCGGCGTGGGATCGAGATTGTGGACCAGAAGATTGTAGGCTGGGTGGGTAACGGGGTTGAAGTGCCGATGATGGGATACATTGCTGCCGGGCAGCCGATTGAAGCTATTGAAAATCCGACGGAAACCATTAACATTCCGGTGGATATGGTGGGTAAACAACGGACCTTTGTTCTCCAGGTTAAAGGCGAATCTATGATCGAAGCGGCAATCCAAGATGGCGACTACGTGGTTATCGAGCAAAAAGAAACAGCGCTGGATGGAGACATCGTGGTAGCCCTGCTAAATGGAAGCTTTGCCACACTAAAGAGATATTATAAAGAAAAGGATTGTATTCGACTCGAACCAGCAAATTCAACCATGACGCCAATTCGGACAAAAGACGTCAAAATTCAAGGCAAGGTAATTGGGATTATCAGGAAATACAACTGATTACTTAATATACGTTTTTACTTCGCTTACGACTTGAGTGGGAGTATAGGCGCTTTTAACTAAATAACCATTAGCTCCGAGCTCGAAGCATTGCTTGATCGCCTCGTCCTGACCGAGGTTGGTCAAGACCACAACGGGAATATTTTTTGTTTCAGGTTTTTCTTTGATCGTTTTTAAGACATCCAGCCCATTCATTTTTGGTAACATCAAATCTAGTAATATCAAGTCCGGAACCTCTTTACTGATTTTATTTACTCCTTCTTCCCCGTCCACTGCTACACTAACTTCAAACCCCTCTTGCTTGAATTGACGCTCATAGAGATCCCTTACGAAAAGATCGTCTTCTACAATTACAATTTTTTTTGCCGCAGCCATAATTCAACCTCCTTTATTAGATTTGATGATAAAAAACTATAGATAAATTAACATTTATTAAGCAAATAAACAAGAGATATTTTTCTTATCCTCCTTGACTTTTTGATGCCCTTGCCTGGTATAATAATAATATGGATTCTGCCACCACATCGATGGAAGTTGAATATTTAAAAAGATATCGAAAATCCATAGAAATTGTCATCTGGTTTTTGTTAATTTTTTCCTTTTTTGTAGTCAACCTTGGTCCTCTTAAACTGGTTTATCAGAATTTACTTTACGCTAATGCCGCCATCTTCGGAACCTTTATTTTCACCTTTATTTATTATTACTTTATCGTTCCCAAGATTGAATCTTCCCGAATACTTATTACTTCCAGCATTATGATTTATACTGTTCTTGTAATTTTTCTGATTTGGCTCTCTGGCGCTGAACATAGTCTTTTAGTAGGACTACTTTCAGTACCGATTATTATTGCCGGCATAATGCTAGGATTGACGGAATTACTGCTGATCATGTTTCTCGAGTTTGCCTTTTTAGTGCCGACGGTCGTCTTTTTTTATCAGAGAGAAGGATGGAGTTTGACCTCAATCGGTTTTCTCCAATTAACATTTGAAGCGTTAATTGTTAGCGGGGTGAGTATTGTTAACGCTTTAGAAACATCTAGGAGGGTTAGAGAGCAAGCCGAAATCAAAAAACAGACCAAAAAATGGATGGAAATTTCTAAAATTAAAGATGACTTTGTAGCGATGTCTTCCCACAACCTTCGTACCCCTGTGGGGTCTATTAAAGGTTACTTGGATATTTTATTGAGAGGAGAAAGCGGCAAGTTGACTAAAGACCAAAAGGACATCCTTGAAAAAATTAATATTAATAATGAACGGTTATTTGAGTTGGTAGAAGAGATGATTAATATTTCAGTCCTTGAAGCAGGCTCTTTTTCCCTTTTTACCCAACCCGTTGATTTGGAGCAGTTAATTTCCGAAAGCGTCGCTAATACTTTTGAGGTTAAAGCCAAATCTAAAGGTTTGGTTTTAACCTTTGAGCATCCAGAAAAACGGCTACCTTTAGCGAAGGTGGATACCAGAAGGTTTAAAGAGGCTCTATTTGGTTTGATTGATAATGCAATAAAGTTTACCAAAGAAGGCAAGGTGATAGTTTCTTTACGCCAAAAAGGAGATCTTCTTGAGATAGCGGTGGCGGATACAGGTCCTGGAATCTCAAAGAAAGATGTGGGAGAACTTTTTCAAAAGTTTCATCGTATAGGGAGTGTTCTAACTTACGGGGAAGAAGGGACTGGGTTAGGTTTATACACCGCTAAACTTATTATCGAGGCTCATGGTGGCGAGATTTGGGTTGATTCAGAGGTTGGTAAGGGGAGCACCTTTAATCTTACAGTTCCTATTGTAAGAGAAGATGAACCAATTTAAATGAAAGTTTTAAGGAGGTTAAAATGAGACTAAGTCTTGAAGAAGCAAAAAGAGTGATCGCTGCCGCGCAAAAGAAAGCTCAGGACTTGGGTGTTCCTGAAACGGTGGCGGTCGTAGATGCCGGAGGCAATCTCGTGGCGTTAGAAAGGCAAGATGGAGCTATTTTTGCCGGAGTTGAGATTGCTATTAATAAGGCTTACACCTCCGCGGCAACAGGTTACCCGACAGAAGGAATTGGGAAGATTGCTCAACCAGGCCAGTTTGCTTATGGAATTGCTTTAACGAATAACGGACGGATTATTATTTTTGAAGGCGGTGTGCCTTTAATGAGAGATGGAAAACTAGTAGGCGGGGTAGGAGTTAGTGGGGGTACAGCAATGCAAGATGGCGACTGTGCCGAAGCGGGAGCAGGCGCTTTATAAGCAAAATATACTAACTGAAGTTCTTGCTGTTTATGAAAATTTATCTAATTTATTTCCTGTTTGTAGGAAATTTTATTGCTTTAACAGTTTTTATCTATTTCTTTCAAAAATATCTTCTCCAGTTAAAATCTAGATCAGTTTTGAAAGAAAAGATAGAGCGTTATAAGACTTCTTTTGAAGCAGTATACAACATTGTTAATTCTTCAGCGGAAGTAGGCGATAAATTCTTCGGGCACGTTTTCAAGGAGATAGAAAATGGGATAGGAATTTATAAAGGGACGATCATGAAATTAAACGAAGAAACTCAAATTTTAGATTTAATTTTCAATTACAAATACTCTGACGAGTATGTCCGGCTTAAAAAAACCACCGTGCCGTCTAGGGCCGGAAGATCGATTGACGGGATGTCCGTTTTGACCAAGCAAGTTGTTGTTTCCAACAACACTGATATCGACCCCTCGACTAAATACCAAAAAGAATTATCTAAAATTATGGGTGTTACAACATTTTTTTCCGCTCCGATTATTTATAAGGGAAAGGTTTGGGGAGCGTTAAATTTAGGAGGAGTGGGATACGATCGTTTCGGCCTTTATGAACTGCGTTTTTTTTCAATTATTGCAAGCCTTGTTGCCTTTAAAATTGGAGCTTAATAAAAATGATTATTTTGGGGTTATTTTACTCATTAATTTTAACAGGTAGTCTGTTTTTTCTTCTATTTTCAAAAACAAGAAGAAATCAGGAAGAAATTATTTCGTTGAACAACCAAATTCTTGAAAAAAACAAACGATTGATCACCCTTTTTAACATTTCTCAGATCGTGGCCCAAAGTGACAACCGTATAAAAATCTTAAGCGGAATTTTAAATGAACTCGTTGATCTGAATTGGGAGAAATGCGCGATTTGGAAAAAGGAGAAGAAATTAAAATTAATCGACTCTCGGGGTTTTTCTAAAGAAGGCTTGAACCAACTAGAAAAGGAAATAGGTAAGAAACTGATAAAAAGAGAAGTGATAATTTCTAAAGATTCTCAGGAAGAGTTTCTCGCTCTAATCCCCTTGATTACTAAAGAACAAATTCATGGAGTGTTAGCCGTCTCAAAAGTGTCGGAATTTACGCCGGAAGAGTCCGAATTACTCACTATTATCGGGAAATTTCTCTCCCCAGTTTTACTCTTTTAATTTTTCTTTAACTTTAATGGCGCAGTCCGGACAAAAAAGTTCGCACGTTCCGCATTGGTTGCATTTAGTATCGTCTACTTCAGGAATAGGGGTGCTGTAATGGCCAACTTCTTTCGTTGACCAAGTTAGAGCTTTGATCGGACACTTTTCTAGACATATTCCGCAGCCTTTACACAATTCCTTATAGATTTCTAATTTTACAGAAGGTTTTTCAGCTACTTTAAAACTCATGTTATTTGCTACTCCTTAAATTCGAACCCGGCTCGGAGAGCTTCGAAATTAAATTTTTTTATTTCCGGATTTTGAATGAACTTTTTATGCATTACTTCCTCAAGGGTTTCTTGGACTGCATTTATTGGTATTACGCCGCTTTTTTGTAAAAGTAAACCCAGGATAAAGACATTGTGCACCCTTTGGGGAAAGTTGATTTTTGAGGAGTCTAAATCAGAAATGACTTTAGTTTCTTCAGTCAAGTAGGGTTCGATTCTTTGCTTAGCCCTTTCACACATGATAACGGCAAAATCGGCTTTAGCGAATTTGGGGTAAAAAATAGGATGGTTGCTAACTTGGATAAAAGCGAGCGATACACCACCCCTCTGTTCGACACCGAAGTTTGGAATATAAAGAGAGTATTTTTCTAAATTATACGCCGCTTTGGCCAAGACTTCCGCGATCAGCTGAACTCCCTGCCCACCTTCTCCAGCAATCAATACCCTTATCATATAAACTCCTTGCAGGGAAAGATTTTTTGCATTTTTAAATTAAACTCAAAGCTTTCTTTGGCATCCATCTTCCAGTTTGTCGGACAAATAGATAACACTTCCACAAAACTAAAAGTATTGTCATTTAATTGTTTTTCTATCGCTGACTTTAAATATTTTTTCAAAAGGATTGGTTGACTGATTGAAGCTCTGGCGATATAGGATTTTTGGTTGGCGACTGAACGAATTAACTCTGGGCCAAAAAAAGGCGCACCGGTTTTTTCTGCGTTTCTTCCTTCAGGCGTTGTTGACGTTATTTCCCCTTCAAGCGTAGTTGGGGCAAGCTGCCCACCGGTCATAGCGTAGCAAGTGTTGTTTAAAACAATAGCCGTAATCGGATTGTTTCGAATTGCAGCATGAATAAGGTTTTGTAACCCAATGGCGTAGCCTCCCCCATCCCCCATCAAAGCAAACACCAATTTTTCAGGACGGGCAATCTTATAACCGACAGACGTGGCCGTAGTTCGCCCATGGTGGGTATGGGCGGTGGCGAAATCAAAGTAATCCCATGCTAGCAAAGAGCATCCAATATCTAGTCCTAAGACCGTTTTGTCTTGGAGATGCATTTCGTCGATTATTTGTCCTAACATTTTAAACATTATTCCATAACCGCAGCCAGGGCAAAATTTCGAAGGTTTCGAAGATTGTTTGTAACATTTAGGAAAAGGGACCATATTTAAATTTATTCTATTACTCCTTTAATTTCCTCTGGAGTAAATCCAAGGGCAGGCTTGTAAATTTCCTGTACTTCTATATCTAGTCCGAAAAGAGCTTCCTTGACTAATCGTCCTAGTTGGCCTTGGGCTGATTCGATAATGGCAATCTTCTCATATTTTTTGGCAAGGATTTTTGCATCGTGTTTTGGAAATGGCCAGAGAGTAATGGGTCGAAAAAGGTTTATCCCTACCGCTTTGGCCGCCGCCGCGACAATCCCGTGGGCAAAAACTAAGGTCTTAGAATGGCCAGGTGAAAATTCAAATTTAGCCAAATGCAAAGCCGCTTCATCCCAGGCCTTTTTATTATTCACATTTATCTCGTAAATTTCCTCTTCTAGATTGACGCAATTGCGAAAATTGACATTTCCTTCCAAAATTGGTTTGGAATTAATCAAAACACCCGGGTTACGGAGTTCTACTTCACCCTTCATCTTTCCTAGGTACCCATCATAAAGAACAAAAGTGGGAAAGCGGTGATGCCAAGCGGTATTAAAGGCTTGGATAGTGAGGTTGTAAAGCTCCTGTAAACTTGAGGGAGAGTAAACGATACGATAGCCTTCCCCGTTCCCGCCAAAAGCAGTTAAAGTGACTTCTTGTTGAGAATAAATCACCGATCCGGTAGACGGCCCGCCTCTTTGACCGATCAAACCGACAAAAGGGATCCTCATCGACTCAGCCATGACGATCGGGTCTTGCATCAGGATATTTCCCGGGCCTCCCGTTGCTGTGAAGGCTTTTTTTCCCGCAAGGCAGGCCCCAACGGTAGCAAAGCCAGCTGCCCCTTCATCTTCCGTTTGGAGAAATTTTTTATTATTTTTTTGGGCTAACTTAATCCAATGAGAAAGCACCTCAGTAGTGGGGGTGATGGGGTAACCAAACATGATTTCCGCCCCAGCCGCGAGTGCAGCTTCGGCGGCGACTTCATTACCCATCATAAATTTTCTTTGAGCAGTTTGCATGTTTCAATTATAACAAAAGAATTTTAAAAAAACTATTACCCGTATTCTAGGAACGAACGCAACTCCTAGAGCAAATTAAGGTGCTCATTAAATACTTCCTGAGCTGTCTTGTATTGTAATATTTTCCTGGGCCTGTTGTTAAGCTCCCAAATTACATCCTCCAGC
>JAMCZT010000013.1 GCA_023485445.1 Patescibacteria group bacterium | reverse complement strand
ACGTTTCTGTAACTGACTTAAGTATTCTTTTGCCACCCTTGTTTTCATAGAATCACCTCCTCTCATGGTGTGAATTACCTGTGAGTAAACGATGATTCTATAGTGTGATTTTTAATGAGTCAATTCGGACAGTTGCAAACGCGAGTTAAATAAGTATATAATAGGCTCGATTGTTTGGTTCATTGAGGAATGAACTTGATCAATCAGTAATAAATAGGAAAGGAGAGGGTATGTCACGACCAATTATTGTAACTGGCGTATCAGCTGCTGGTAAAGACTTTCTCATTGGTAAAGTAAAGGAAACAATCCCACAGCTTAGGGTGTTCAACTTTGGTGATCGACTAGCCGATGAGATGAGAAAACGAGTCCCAGAGTTGCGTGATTCCGGGCAACTCAAAAACTTTGATCGTGAAGAAATCAGAAAGGAAATTGAGAACGTAACAAATTATCTATTGGAGCAAGGAGTAGATGTAGTTAACACACACCTTGTTTTTTGCTCCAATACTGATTTAATTGTTACGCCGCCGGTGACTAGGAGAATCTCTCCTAAGGGTTTCGTTTTTGTATGGGCTCCTCTTGACGAAATAGTCCAACGTAGACAGCGAGATCTTAAAAACAGAGAGATACAAAACGAATCAGAAGTTGCTCTACACCAGGATATCGCTCTATACGTAGCGGCAAGATTCGCGAAGGAGATGAAAGTTCCATACCTAAAAATCTGCAACAGGTGTGATAACGTAAGGGATAATGTGGACAAACTAGTTCGATTTGTAACCGATCTATCTTAGCTCAGGACCAATCCTAAGTTAGTCCTGAGCTTTTCTCTATCGTCGGTTGCTTGCCTAAAAAATATAAATAATCTATGGAAAGAAAAATCTTACTGGCGACTACCAACCTTCATAAGCAGGAAAAGCTAAAATGGGTGGTGGAAGGGTTATTCAAAACAGTAGATCGGCCAAAACGGCCTTGTGAAAATGAGGAGGGAGGTTCGTTTGAGGAAATAGCCAAAAATAAAGCCCTCGAATACGGAAAAGACTACGATGGTTTTGTTATAGCCACTGATGCCGGTATGGAGATACCGGCTTTGGGGAGTTGGAATTCACTACTAACAAAAAGATTTGTTGGTAAAGAGGACGCAACTGATTTTGACCGAATGGATACACTGCTGGAAATAACAAAAGATTTAAAAGATAGGAGCATGATTTGGAAAGAAGCTGCAGCAATCGCTTACAAAGGCAAGATCATCTTTTCCACGACGGTAGAGGGAGCAAGAGGTGTGTTACAGACTAGCTACGATCCAAAAAAATATAAGGACGGTATTTGGCTTTGCTCACTTTGGTATTTCCCTAGATTTAAAAAGAATTATTTTGATCTAAAAGATGTAGAAGTAGATTTCGCTGAGATTTCGTGGCACAGAATCCAAAAAGCTGTTCAAAATTTTTTCAAAGTTCCTTATAAGTTAAGGTTAGAACAGGAAACGCTCTAACCAAAGTAAAACTAGTTCCTGCCTTCACTTTGGCAAACTGGCCACATGATCCTTTAATGGAAACTATTAAGTTCAAGGCTTTACCAATCATAGAAGAGAAGCTTAAAGGAATCGACATATTATTAGATGAAAAAGATTTGAAATACCAAGTTTTATTTAGACTTACTACATATGAGGCAAAGGAAATTTTCAATCAAAAATTCGAAAATTATCTTGTAACAAATGGGATTTATAACTCTTGGCGTAATATTTTGACATTGAATAGCAGTTATCTTCAGCAATTCCAAATCAACGAAGACTTAGTGGTTCAGATAATGAAAGAACAACTTCGGGTTATTAGGTTAAGGATAAAAAACACATCCCTACCTCTGAATAAGATTCTTTCTCCTGACCACGAGATCTTTGACCTCGGTGAATGGGTGATTGAAAGGTCTAACGGAGAAATTTTTACTACTAACGGCCAGAAAAAAGTAAAATTACTCTTCGCACCAGTGGATAAGAGTTATGCGATAGAATTGCATGATAAGCTCCACTACATACATTGTGCGAGGTTGGAGGAAGCATATGGACTGTTTGTGGAAGGAAGCAAAATACCCTTCTCAGTCCTAGGTGTCGAAAGAATTGATAGGGATTATAAAAAGACGGCTGTGCTACTAAAAGGTTATAATCACGATAAAGTTATCGATTTTACTCGGCTTTATAGCTTTCCAAATTCACCAAGGAATACGTCCAGTGTAATTCTTTCACTTACAAGGGATTACTTGCGGAGAAATACTGATACCCAGGCGGTCTTAACTGCTTTCATGCCGTCTTATGCCAACGGTATGTCGATGTTTGCGGGAGGAATGGATGAAGTTTTAATTGCCAAACCACTTCGGCATGTGTTCGAAGAAATACCGGGTTCCAATTTATACCAGCATGTTGTAAAGAGAAGTCAAACAGGTCAAGAAGATAAAATCGTGAGCAAGATTCTCCTTCTCCCTACCTTGGAATTGTTATCGCCTGTTACCCAGTCGCCATTAAAGCCAAGGTCAGAGCTGGAAGGTATGATGGTTGATCTAACATAGTTAATCAAAATTAACTTATGGCTAAAACGTGAACGATTGATGATCAACGATTTATATTATTGAGGTTGACTTTAAGGCCACGTACCCAAGTAGTCAAAGGGAGCTGTCTGCAAAACAGCAATTCGTTGGTGCAAATCCAGCCGTGGCCTCCATAGCAAAAAATTTCCTGAACCTCAGCGCTTCTTTAGTTAGTAGTTTAACCGAAGAGTTTTTGTTTTCAAATTTCGAGTCCAACCACCAATTTTGAAAGAGTTACCCCTTTTGCAAACACTTCCAACCCCCGGGGTTGAATAGCTTCGAACCTAGGGAATAAAACAGGTCAACAAAAATTAATAACCAACAACTACCATTTTTGAGTGTTGACGAATGTGGAGTGAGAGACTTGATGAAAAAGTCTAATTCTTTCTAAAAACTAGATTTTCTTCGTTTAAAATATTTCTTCCATATTCTCCAAGGTAAATAGAATCAATACTTCCGAATTTTGCATTTTTATATTCTAGACCTAGTTTCTTCGCAGTTTGGCGAACTGAACTCTCATCTGGACCTTCGATTTCTAAAAAAGTCGGAATATCAGGCCAAGTATCAAAATCGAATATAATTCCATTCAGCTGCCATTCTTCGCGATAATTTTCCTGATAGTTCTTTTTTTCCATTCCAATACCCTCGAGTAACTCTACAGTCCTGTCAAAGTCATCCACTATAATTTCAATCTCTCGGGTTCCTCTTATTGTTTTTATGTCAACAACTTGTTTAAGGGTAAGTGTTACTCTATCTCCTTCATTTCTCAACCGAATCCAGCTATGATCAGCCCTTGTGTTTTCATTTTCGAAAATTACGCGGGAGAGTAGCTGTTTCGGTTTAACCAGCTTAGCGCCAAGGGATTTTAGTCGACTTTTTATTTCTTCCTCATTAATTTCTAAAAACTTTGCTTCATACTCATTCTTCATATAATATATTATACAGTATTCCTATTTTGGAAAAAACTAGGCGTTGAAAATAGGGGCTTTGCAATCGACCAAGATTTTTGATATTATGGTTCTCAAACTTTAAGGATGTAAGGAGAGGTTGTAATGGATAAGGGGGAGTTGCTCGCGAAAGTGATAGTGGATCTCTTAAAGACAGCAGATACTTTTACGAATTCTTCAAGATCAGCACGCCAAGCTTCAATCGAGGCCCCGAGTAAAATGGAATCACGCTACGACAGCACAAAGTCCGAACAGGATTGGCTTTCTCACGAATTGGCCGTAGCAAGTAATGAAATACGGCAAAAAATAGCTGCTATTCGCGAAGTTGATCTTTCACCCTCTCAAACAGTTCGTGAAGGTTCCCTCGTCTTTGTAGGAACGGAACGAGATGATGGGGATAAGGCCACAAAAGAGGGGTACTTCGTGCTTCCTTCTGGCTCAGGAGTAGTAATTCACGAAGAAAACTTCCCCGAGGTGACGGTGATCACTCCGAAATCTCCGATGGGAAAGGCCATTATGGGAATGTCTGTCGGCTTTTGCGGTGAAGTAAAAACCCCAGGAGGGATCCAACGCGTAGTGATAGAATCGGTTGAATAGGTGAAAAAACAAACGGCTCGTTGCAACAGTAACGAGCCATTATTCTTCACGAATTAGGTAGATCTTTCTTTCAATTTCAGACACAACACTTGACAGTTGGTTCTCGCCATTGATAATAGTTGCTGGTATCAGTGTTTGTTCTTCCTTAGAAAGAAACTCACGATAAATTCGACACTCTTCAACCATAACCTTGAATGGGACATAATCCCAACCAGAATACGGCTTTCCCTGTACAAGTCCCTTTAAAAGAAGATCGTTTGCTTTGCTGATAATAAACTGTCTGGTATTCGCATCCGTTCCCTCAATCAAAGCGTCACCGCAAATTTCAGAAGGGGATCTGTTTTCTATCATCGCTACACGAGCCACCAATCTTGCGAAAGCAGTAATAGGATCTACATCGAGGAGGAAGATATGTTTGAGGTTGAGCGTTATACAAAGCTGTTTTACTTCCTCCCATATTTCCCCTAAAAATGGATTAAACGGATCTCGCGCTGTTGCATAAACCCAGCTCATGAATGGTGTTCTGTCCAACAGTACGACGTCGTACGAAGCTTCGTTAAGCGTGGTTTTTAGCCGTTTTACTTGATAACGTAAAGCTAACCTGAACAAACGGTCTTTCATTTTATCGAGGCGTTGTTTATTAGTACAAGCATTTAGAGCAAGAAGTCCCTCTCGATAGGCCATTATTTTCTTAAGCCGGTGCTCTCGCGGACTATCCCCAAATCCTCCTACCTTCGAGGTTAAAACCCTGAAGTTTTGCGTCAAAAGGTGCTTTTTGAGGTCGTTGATCACTGTACTCTTTCCGCTACCCCCTACTCCCTCCAGTGCCATTACGATCATGAAAGTTCTCCTTAGTGGAAATATGCCTTTTCCACTGCATTACAAAGTGGGCTGATCGAAAGGAAATCGTTTACGGACATTAGGGTCATCAGGTCGTCACGTTGCATACATAGCCTGACCTTTCCGTCTGACTCCACTCGGATACCGTAGAAATACTCCTTGCACTGATCAATAATTTGGCAGTGATAACACATTTCATTCAGGTAGATTTCTTGAAAACGCTTTACAGTAAACCGAGTTATTCCGTTACTATAAACTTCGCGATAAGCGCTACTATCCGCAGTACCTACTTGGGTTTGTTCTAGGCGAAAGCCGCCTTTACGAATGATATCCTGAACTATTTGGCTCGAAAGACGTGGGTTAGTTAAATCCTTCAAAAGTCTTATCTCAACCCCAAGCTTTTGAGCAAACTCTATGTTCTCGAGTGTGGTTTCTTTTTCAAGGACTACAGAATTGATTTTAACGGGAATCCCACGATCTATTGCAAGTCTGATATTCTCTTGCTGCTGCTGAGAGTACATTTTTGCCTGCCGACAATTCAAGTGAACCCCTTGAATATAATGGAACTTCTCCCAACTAGTTGAATGTAATGAGAATACTATCAAGGAGAATGATCCTTGCAGTTTTTCAAGAAAGTTTGGGGGAAAAATTCCGTTTGTTGTCATCTTCACGCTTTTAAAGTGCGCTCTACACCTTTCTACAATCTCTACAAGAAAAGGATTTAGAGTTGGTTCCCCACCAGTGAGGTGAATTTGGGCAACGTTAAGCCGATTTTTTAGAGGTAGGAGCACCTCTTCGACTAACTCCAGTCTAAAATGGGAAACCTGACTTACGTCGGCTAGCTTTCTTTTTCGCCAGGTGTTTTGCTCTCCCGCTTGTCCTTCATTGTGGAAAAAAACACAACGCAATTGGCAAATGGCTGTAACTAGAACTCGCAATTCAATATCTTGAGCAATTATTAGCTCCCCCATGATCTTCCTCCTTTATTTCAAATTTACATAATGGCGGCAATACCAGCCAACCATCAGATCTAAGATAAACGAAGAGGAAGGTTTTGTCAAGTTTGGCACCTAGCTTTGACACCTAACTTCCAAACCACTGTGATCAAACAGCTTTTAACCTGGAAATTGAGATAAATCAATAAAAAATAATGATCAACAACTTGCATTTTTGAGTGTTGACTAGTGAGTGAGAATTAACGTTCTTAAGTGCCGTTTTCTCCAAGACTTGACTTTTGCTAGGTTGAAAGCTATAGTTTAGCCTTAAGACTAGAGGTAGAATAAAACAATGCTGGACTATAAATTAAAATGTAAAAATGAAGATTTTGAAGTAACCGAGATTCCTCTATTACCTCCCCTATTCTCAAAAAACTCCTCTTCCTATACCTATCTCTGGCTAGAAAAAAGCGGTTTAACCACCTTTGAGGCCCAGGAAGAAATTGGGGAATTTTTTAAGGTTACCAACGTGGACGTGAATTCTGAAGGTTTAAAAGATGAGAACGCGGTCACGTTTCAAATAGTTTCTTTAAAAAAGATCCTTTCGACAAAAGAAACAGAAGAGTTTAATAAACACTACTCTTGTGAAAGACGTAAATTAACCGTTAGCCACGTAATCGGCTACGGAAAAGAGCCTGTTTCAGAAAGAATGCTTCATGGGAATTCCTTTAAAATTGTCATTCGCAATTTAGACGAAGACGTAGCCAAAAAATTTAATGCTTTCTGTGCAAACAATCGATTTGCGACCTTCATTAATTATTATGACAGCCAAAGGTTTGGTATGGCGGGCGGGCCGTACAACGCGCATTTAATTGGTAAAGCAATTGTTGAAAATAATTGGCAAGAAGCCTTTCTTCAATTTCAGAAATCTAGAAATGCCTTAAATCTCGGGACAAATGATATCTCTATCCAGGCCCCAGCCAAAGAGTTTTTTAAGACCATCAACCCGAAAAAGCTTTCTTTCTTTGTTTCTGCATACTATAGTTATCTCTGGAATGAAGCGGCTTCTTTACAATTACAACAACTAAATCAAGGAAAATTTTATTCCTTCGAAAACGTGGGTAAACTGTTTTTGCCTTCCGACCATACTTTCCTTAGTTTTAATGTTTGCTCAATACCTGGAGTAAATTATTTTCTAGAGACAGACCGTCTTGTCCATGATAAAATAATTACTAGAAATTTAACTGTTAGCCCAATCGTTTTCCCCTTGTCTATCGAAAAGGATGAGTTGCATCCGGGAAAAACTAAGTTAACTGTTTCTTTCTTCTTGCCAAGCGGATGTTATGCCACCATGTTAATAAGACAACTATTTTTTAAACTAAACCTATGAGTAAGCAAAAAAATATTGAAGTTGAAGTCAGAGGACCAATTTCAAAGAAAAAGTTATTGGAATTGGAAAAAATATTTAGAAAGAGCGGGCGTTTTAAAACCCTGAAAGAACGGGTCTTAATTGATTATTCGACGTTTCTCCCTAATGGAAACATGCGAGAGCGAACAAAAGATATCCGCTTAAGAATTACTAACGGAATACCGGAGATAATTGTCAAACTAGGGAAGGCGGGTGGGCTAGAGACGAGGAAGGAGCTCTCTGTCTTAGTCGGAAAAGGTGAATTCGAGACACTGGTTCAGATCTTTGGCGCGCTCGGTTTAGTCAAGGGTGCTTTGTGCGTCAGAAAAAGCAGGGTTTACGATTACAGGGGAGTAGAGTTTGCCTTAGTGGAAGTTCCTAATCATAGTTACTATTTTGAAGCCGAGAAGTTAGTAAGTGATGAAGAAGATCTAAAAAAAGCGGAAAAGGACCTTAAAAATATTTGCCAAGAACTGAATTTGAGTTTATTCAGTGACGAAGAGTTTTACAACTACATTGAAATTTTAAATAAAGAAGCGAATGAAGTCTTTGACTTCGACAATTATCGAGAGGGTTATTTTAAGAACAGATTTGGTGTTTAGCGGTCGAAGAAAAAAGGACAACCTTTATAGATTGTCCTTGAATTTCATATCCCCCTTCGCTTACTTTTTGCAGTGACCCTTCGTGTAAACCTTACCTTGAATGATCTTATGAGCAGGGCGGTTGTGAATCGTCGCCACTCGAGCGAATTCTTGGTTGCATTTAGGACACCTCAGATCACCATTTGTATTGTCCTCCACGATTCGATTGACGTAGCACTTCACCAGCATTCCGAGGCCTTCCTTTTGGTACTTATAGAGAAGAGTGCCGCACTTGGAGCAGTAAATGAGAATTGTGTGGATGGGCACTTTCTCGTTTATTTTAGCCATGTTCACCTCTGTTGAAAACTGCTTTGATCGCGTTTGACTCTGTAGGGCAGACGCCAACGCAGGCATTACACGCGTTACAGTTGCTTTTAATGACCGCAACCGTTCGACCGTTGGTTTTTGTGAATGCGAGTGCTCCAAAAGCACAGCTGTAGAAGCATCGTTTGCATCCACTACAGTGATCAGCGATAATGATTGGCTTTGGCGCTTCAAACGACTGTTCCTCGGCCCAACGGTGAGAAACTCCAACCACATCAGAGAGACTTTGATACTGAGGATGCCGAGAAAGGAATTCGTCAAGGCCGTGAGTAATCTTCTTGAAGGAAACTGGCCCTTTGAGAGCAACTTCCGTATAAATTTCCACCGCCGACGCCCCAGCCATCAACATCTGAAGAACATCTTCGGCAGTACCAACTCCCCCAACACCGACAACTGGAATGCGCACCGCCCGAGAAATTTCGTAAATGCATCTTAAGGCGATCGGAAAAATGGCTTTTCCGGAAACACCGCCCGCTCCCCCTTTTATCCCCAGTTTTGGTCTTGTCGTCTCGATATCTAGAAACAAACCAGGACCAATGGTGTTCGTGCAAACGATTGCCTCCGCCCCTAGTTTCTCTGCCTCGATCGCCATGCCAACCACAACAGGAGAATAGGAAAGCTTGACCCAAATCGGTGTTGTGGTAATATTCCTAATTTCACCCATTAGTCTGCGGAAATGATTCGCGTCGACATTTAAGTTTCCATTTAAAGCACCTGAGTGAGAGCAGGAGATATTGACCTCATAGGCGTCAACCTGAAGCTCGTCGAAGGCGTGGATTAGGTTCTGACAGCTAGCAATTTCGCGACCGCTCAAGGAGATAATAATCGGAGAATCCGTTGCCTTTACCTCCTGAACCCAGCGGTCTCGCCAATTGGTCCATGGTTGCTCGTTTCCCCACTCGCAGTTGAGCATTATGTCAGGATTCGGAACGACGTAACGAGGGGCAGGCGTCCGCACTCGCGCTAAAGGTACAAATTCCTTCAGCGATCGAGTTACCATTCCTGCACAACCATATTTTTTTGATTTGAGGAAGAAATCGGGCGTCTCAGTCAGGTAGCCCGAAGCAAGAAGAAGTGGCGTTTCCAAAGGAATACTACCTATCGTGACATTGAGATTCATGATCCCCCCTCATTTAGTATTGGTTTTACGACCTCAATCAGGCGCGGAACAACAAGATCTTCTGTCTCCGCAGTAACTTCGATAATCGCGGAAAAAAGGGTTCGATTTGCCTTAATTTTCTCGATTTCTTTTTCCGCTAAAGCTAAGCGCTGTTCGATTTCGCCAGGCGTCTCGGTTTTTCGATGGACCTCGAGACGCCGTCGTAGGAAAGACACCTCGAACGGAATAAGAGCTAAGGAAATGATCGGCAAGTTGAGTTTAAATGCTTTCAAAAGGTTGTCTATCTGGAGTTCTGTCCAATAGACTTTTTCCTGACAAAGGGACAAGTCGCAGCTTCTGACGCCGTAGTGGTAACCGTAAAGATTCTGAACTAAGATAAGTTCCCCCACTGCTTCCAAACTACGAAACTCTTCCTTCGAAACGCTCTTTCTGTTACTTCTTTGATATTCCCCCCAACGTAAAGGTCGGGTTGTCCACCAAGTAAGCTCCTGAACAAACGGAAAGATTTTCTGTACCTTTTCCATCAAGTAGCCTTTGCCAATCCCAGAAGGCCCAGTGATTGAGATAAGCATAAATCACATCATCCTTATAATTTTAAAAGTGCTGTTAACAAAAACGGATTAGCTGATAAGTAAGAAAGTGCCCTCTTATCTTTGATTTAACATTTAAGCACTAGTCTGCTTAAAAGTCAATAATTACGGCTATTTGGCTGAACTTCTAGAGTCTGAGGAAAATGTGTTAATAGTTTCAACAAAATTTATGGTCAACAACTTGCATTCTTGATGGTTGGGGTTAAAGTTATAGAAAAAGCGCCAGTTTTATCGGTAACACTGGCGCTTTAAGAACTTTCAAGGAAGTTAGCTTAATCTTTTCGCTCCTTCCTTTTCAGAGTAGGTAGAAGAAGGCAAAGTAAGCTAAGCACGATGGCTGCGATGTAGATTGGGTAAAATCGAAGGACGTTGAGAATTATTGCCGCGGTTGGGTTTATCCGCCAGAGATCTTCTAGAGTGAGAAAAAATTGAAGATCCATCTTCCTTTTTATCCTCTCTTTCTTCCAATTTGTATTAATTATATCATTAATTGGCAAAAAGTTCAGGAAACACGAGTTCTAAAAACGATTGCAACCCCCTAGATAAATAATTAAGAGTAAAATTCACTTCCTGAACTAGTTAGGAGGTGAATATTTTGAGCAAACATACTAAATTAACAAAGACTGAAAGAGTCTTGT
>JAMCZT010000042.1 GCA_023485445.1 Patescibacteria group bacterium | reverse complement strand
TTAGGATAACCATAAATAACAAAAAAACCAAAACGCTAGAGGGAAAAACTATTCTTGAGGCGGCTAAAGAAGCGAGAATCGAAATCCCTACCCTTTGTTTCCACCCTGATTTAAAAATCAAATCAAACTGCCGCCTGTGTTTAGTGGAAATTAAGGGAAAGGTAGGATTATCTACCGCCTGTTCAACTAAAGTCGAACCGGGCATGGAAGTCGTGACCGATTCAAATGACATCGACCGGGCCAGAAGATCTAACCTAGAATTACTGCTTTCTGAACACTGCGAAAATTGTGGAGAATGTATCTGGAAGCAAAACTGTCAACTGCTAAAACTATCCTTAAAATACAAGGCAAAAATAAACCGTTTTAACCATCGAAAGGCTAACCTCCCTGATTTTCAATTTGGCCCTTCCGTTTCCTTTAACAGCTCGAAATGCATTGATTGCCGCAACTGCGTTGAAGCCTGTGAAAAGCAAAACGTCGGGTTTTTGGAGGTACGCTTAAGAAATAATTTCTGGCAAACCCTCCCGACAAACAATAAGAAGAAAGACTGCGTTTATTGCGGCCAATGCGTCGTGCACTGCCCAGTAGGAGCTTTGGAGGCGGCCAAGGAATTCGAAGAGGTTGAAAAACCAATTTTAGAAAAAGGTAAAGTCGTGGTGGTTCAATTTGCGCCGTCTATCCGCGCCAGCATCGGAGAAGAATTTGGTTTACCGCATGGATCCATCGTAACCGGCCAGCTAGCGGCCGCCATTCGGCAACTTAAAGTAAATAAGGTTTTTGACGTAAGCGTTGGAGCAGATTTTACCACCATTGAAGAAGCTAATGAACTCATCGAAAGACTCAAAAAAAGAGAGTCTCTTCCCATGTTTACTTCCTGCTGTCCCGCCTGGGTCAAATACGTTGAGTTTTACCACCCCGAATTGATCCCAAATTTGACCACCGTCCGCTCGCCTCACATTATCATGGGCGGTTTAATCAAAACCTACTGGAGCAAAAAAGAAAAGATTGATCCAAAAAAGATCGTTGTTGTTTCTATCATGCCTTGTACGTCAAAAAAATATGAAATCCGAAGAAATGAACTGAAAATAAACGGCTTAAGACCGGTCGATTATGTTTTAACCACTCGGGAATTGGCTTATTTGCTGACTAAGCACGATATTGATCTGAAAAACACTCTTCCTGGGCTGGCCGATCATCCTTTTGGCGACCCTTCGGGGGCTGGGGTCATCTACGGAGCAAGCGGAGGCGTAATGGAATCGGCACTACGGACAGCCTACCAAAAAATTACCCAAGAAAAATTGTCAAAGATAGAATTTGAAGAGGTTCGAGGATTGGCAGAAACCAAAGTAGCCTCGATAAAATTCAGTGACCAAACCTTGAAGGTCGCGGTCGTTAACGGGCTGGGAAATGCAGAAAAAATTTTACAGGAATTAAAGAGAAACCATAGGAAATATGACTATGTGGAAGTAATGGCTTGCCCTGGAGGATGCATCGGTGGTGGTGGACAACCAGTGCCAACTAATAATACAATACGTCAAGAAAGAGCCAAGGCCCTTTACAAGATTGATGCCAAAAAAGAAATCCGGACGGCCAATGAAAATCCGGAATTAAAAGAAGTCTACCAAGACTTTCTATTCCAAGATGAAATTAGAAAATCTATTTGTTACACTAAATTCTTTCTAAAAAAGAAAGAAAATTAAAGGAGTAAACCATGGAACAAGTTAAAACCCTAGTTCTCAAAAAAGAAGCAATTCTGGCTTTAACCCAGATGGTAATTTTAGTCGGCGTCGCGACTTTTATCCCCTTGCTAAAGCAGCAGGCACTCGTTGGGCCGACGGTTAACGCTACTTTATTTATTTCAACCGTCTTGCTAGGTCCCCAGAATGCAATCTTGGTTGGCTTGATCCCTAGCTTAGTCTCCATTTCCGTCGGACTTTTACCGCCAATTCTTGCCCCAACCGTTCCTTTTATCATGGTAAGTAACACTCTTTTGATCCTAACCTTTAATTATTTAAGGGAAAAAAATTACTGGGCGGGAATAGTCCTAGCTAGCAGCCTTAAATACCTTTTTCTTTTTAGTACTAGTTCGATTGTGATTAATCTGCTTTTGAAAAAAGAGGTTGCCCCAACCGTCTCCGCAATGCTTAGCTGGCCGCAATTAGCCACCGCTTTAGCCGGAGGGATAATTGCGTACTTAGCTTTAAAAGCAATTAAAAAGTGAATTTGCGATCTACAATCAGCAACTAAAAAACAATCGTTTTCTTAGGAAAAATAAAAAAGCTTTAAACAGAGAAAGGACTTGAAAAATGAAGAATGGTTTTACGGCTGAAGAAGCAAAAACGATTGGGGAATCATTGGGAATTGAGTGGAATCAATACGACGTGGAACAATTTCGGATGGGGTTAGACGTCGAGTTGGAGCATGGTTTAATCGATCCCCATACAAGTGTGACCAACGATGATCCAATCTTAACTGGAAAAATTGCCTTAGCCCATTTAAATGAAATTCCGGATTATTACACTCGGTTAGCTTTAATGGAAAAAGAAGGTGAAGAAGCAATCGTAGCTAAAACGCTGAGGTAACTTCCATACTTTCAATTAAAACAGAAATAGTTTGATTGGTGGCTAGACTCACTAAACCACGCAGTTAACCTTTGGTTATAGAAACCTCAAGTCTAAAGCCTCTAACAATGTTTTATTAACTTAATTATCGTTTTGGAGATTGTTTGCGCGCTCTTGCTTTTCCGGCCAAGCCATACTTTCGCCGTTCTTTCATGCGGGAATCACGAGTTAAAAGGCCGGCAACCGAAAGCGAAGAACGAAGAGCTTCGTCGTAGTGAACTAACGCGTTAGCGATGGCTAAAACTACTGCTTCTACTTGAGCACTGTGCCCGCCACCAATAACTTTAATTGAACCGCCAAACTGATCTAGCCGGTTAACGATTTTAAAAGGTTCCTGATAGGCTTTTTTTGCTACTTCAGAAGGAAAATAAGTTTCAATTGATTTTTCATTCACAGTTATATCTCCGTGATTTAGATACAGTCTTGCCCGGGCAACCGCTGTTTTTCTTCGTCCCGTTCCCTCAAACCACTCTTTTTTCTCGAGAGTAGTTTCTTTAACTTTCTTTTTTTCTTCTGTTGCTTTACTTTCTGTCTTTCTTGGCATACTTTACTTCCTCTAAATTTCTAACTTCTCGGGCTTCTGAGCCTCATGTTCATGTTTTTCTCCAGGATAAACATGTAATTTCTTGAGAATCAACCTTCCAAGTCTTGTATGGGGAACCATTCCGGAGACCGCGTGACGGATTAGCTCTTCAGGCTTTTCTTCTCGAACCTTTGCTAAATTAGCCGATTTCAAACCGCCTGGATACCCGCTATGTCGATAATACATTTTATCAGATTCTTTCCTTCCCGTGACCGCCACCTTAGAAGCATTTATTACTATTACGTAGTCACCGGAGTCAACGTTTGGTGATTGATTGACTTTACCTTTACCCATTAAAACGGAGGCTACCTTAGACGCCAGTCTCCCTAAGACCTTGCCTTTGGCATCAACAATATACCAACGTCGAGTAATTTCATTTACTTTCACGGCTTTTGTCGCTTTTGTTAACATTACTTTTTTTCTTTCTTTTTAGCTTTTGTTTCCTTTTTATCTTTCACTTCTTTAGAAATTTTCTTAACAGTTATTTTAGATTTCTTTGGTTTTTCTTCTTTTGTTTTCTGTGGTTCCGCAACGGCAGAAACATTTTCAACAAACTCTAACCGAACCATCGGAGCCGCGTCTCCAACTCTTGGACCTAGTTTAGTAATCCGAGTATACCCACCCGGTCTTTCTTTAAACTTTGGCCCGATCAAATCCATCATCTTTCTGATCGCTACTTCAGTAGGTAAAACTGCAGCGATTTGGCGCCGATTATGGAGGTCATCCTGCTTGGCTTTGGTAATTAATTTTTCCACTACCGGACGAACCGCTTTAGCTTTCGCTTCGGTCGTTTCTATTTTCTCTGACAAAATTAAGGAATTAGCCAAGTTGCGAAGTAAAGCTTTTCGATGATTGGTATCTCGATTTAATTTTTTTCCACCCACTCGATGCACCATTAGTTACTTTTCCTCCACGCTAATCCCTTTTTCTTCCATCTTGCTTTCAATATCTGCCAGTGACTTTGCCCCTAAATTCTTCAGTTTCAGTAAATCCGCTCTTGGAGTTTTTAACAAATCCCCGATCGTGCTAATTCCTGCCGATTTCAAGGAATTAGTCACTCTAGTCGGTAACTCTAGTTCTTCAACGGAAGCGCTTTTGTCGATCTTAGAAGGTTTTTCTGGTTTTGTAACGACTACTTCTTCTTCAATTTTTCTAGGTTCAACGAAAAGCTTAAAATAATCAGTTAAGATTCGAGCCGCTTCTTTAAGCGCTTCTGTTGGCTGCGCTGTCCCGTCAGTTGTCACTTCTAGTGTCAATTTGTCAAAGTTTGTTATCTGGCCGACCCGAGTCGCTTCAACTTTATAATTAACTCGCTTTACAGGAGTAAAGGTCGCATCCAAAGGGATAACTCCAATGGGAGCAGCTTTTCGATCTTCAACAGGAACATAACCTGAGCCACATTCTGCTGTTAATTCCATTTCTAATTTCGTCTTGCTATCAGCTAAGTTAGCAATTACTAAATCTGGGTTAATAACTTCAACCTCGGCCGGAACTTTAATATCTGAGGCTTTGATCTCCTTAGGTCCCTTTTCTGAAAGCGTCAGTTTAACAGCTTTTTCGCCAGCGATTTTTAATCTCAAATTCTTTAAGTTAAGCAACAGCTGCACGACGTCTTCTTTAACTCCTTTAATCGTACTAAATTCGTGCGGTACGCCGTTAATTTTGACGGAAGTAACCGCTGCGCCTGGTAAAGAAGAAAGTAAAATCCGCCTTAAAGCGTTTCCTAAAGTCACGCCGTAACCTTGAGGAAGAGGTTCCACTACTATCAAACCGTAACCTTCTTCTTCCTTAACCGGTGTAATTTTAACTTGTTCCAACATAATACCCCCTTAAATTAGGAGTAAGAATTTCTTACTCACGATTATCGAGAATAAAACTCGACAATAAGTTGCTCATCAACGTCTGCACCAATATCTTCACGAGTAGGAAGCTTGACGATTTTCCCCACTGTTCCTTTTCGTTCTAACCAACCCGGAATTTCTTCTACCTTAACGTTTTTTAAGTTCTCTTTCACTAAGCCAAATTCACTTGCCTTTGGTGAAACACTGATAATATCACCTACCTTAACGTTATAAGAAGGAATATTCACTTTTTTATCGCTAACCAAAATATGGCCGTGACTAGTTAGCTGTCGAGCTTGCGCTCTGGATGCAGCCAAACCGAGCCGATAAACCACGTTATCCAGCCTCGTTTCCAAAATTTGAAGCAAGGTTTCTCCAGTCTCACCTTTGCCCTTTACTGCTTCTCTAAAATACCGACGGAATTGTCTTTCCAAAACGCCATAAATTCTTTTTACTTTTTGCTTCTCCCGCAGCTGCAAACCATAATCAGAAACTTTCCTTCGAGATCCTTTTACCCCATGCTGGCCAGGAGGAACTACTCCCTTTTTCTCCAAAGGATGCTTCGGGCCCAAGCTTCGCGTTCCCTTTAAAAATAAGTTCACTCCTTCTCTTCTATCTAATCTAAACTTTGGTCCAGTATATCTAGCCATAAAACGCGCCTCCTAAACTCTTCTTTTCTTTCTCGGCCTGCAACCGTTATGGGGAATAGGCGTCAGATCAGCAATTGCCACGATATCCAAGCCAGCACTTCTAATGGCTCTGATAGCCGCATCACGGCCTGCTCCAGGGCCTTTGATGTAAACTTCTACCTGCTTTAGCCCAAAACCCATGGCTTTTCTCGCAATATCGGTTACCGCCGTGGTCGCCGCAAATGGAGTTGATTTCCTTGCGCCTTTAAAGCCGCTGCTTCCAGCGCTACCCCAAGCCACAGCATTACCATTTAAGTCAGTAATCGTAACGATAGTATTATTAAATGTTGCAGTAACGTAAACTCTTCCGGCTGTTATTTCTCTTGAGACTGTTTTTTTCTTTCTAATTTCTGCCATAGTTGTTAAAGATTACTTCTTTCCTCCGTTAGCTGGGCTTGCGACTGGTTTTGCCTTCTCCGCGGTTTGCTGTTTTGCTAATATTTCTTTCTTAATTGCTCCTACTGTCATTCTCTTACCACGTTTTGTGCGGGCATTGCTCCGAGTCCTCTGACCCCGAGAAGGTAACCCGCGGCGATGTCTCAATCCCCGATAAGTCCCGATTTCCTCTAGCCGCTTAATATTTTGGGTTACATTCCGACGCAAGTCACCTTCAACCATCATAGCGTCGACAACTTTTTGTAAACGGTTAACTTCTTCTTCTGTCAAATCTTTGACCCGAGTGTCAGGATTAACTTTAGTTTGAACTAAAACCTTTTTAGATAAAGTTCTCCCTAATCCATAAATATAGGGAAGGGCAAACAAAACTTTCTTTTCTTTTGGCAATTCTACTCCGGCAATTCGAGCCATTCAAAGTTCCTTTCCATGATCAACCCTGACGCTGTTTGTGTCTTGGGTTTTCACAAATTACCCGCAGGACACCTTCGCGTCTAATTATTTTACATTTTTGACATCGTTTCTTAACAGATGCTTGAACTTTCATTTTTCAACCTTTATTTGTACCGATAAGTAATTCGACCTTTTGTCAGATCGTAGGGCGTCATTTCTACCTTAACTCGGTCTCCAGGAAGAATCCGAATGTAGTGCATTCGCATTTTTCCTGAAATATGAGCCAGGATAACCTTTCCCCCTTCGATTTCAACTCGAAAAAGGGTATTTGGGAGGGATTCAATAACTTTCCCTTCGATTTCAATAATACCTTCTTTAGCCATAAAAGATAACTTTAAGGCGTCTCCTAATCTTTTAGGCTAACGCCAACCCGAATATTTTACAAAAAATCTAACCAGAAGTCAATACTACAGGACCTTGGCTTGTAACCGCCACTGTATGCTCAAAAAGACCTGAGATTTCACCATCGGATGTTACAATAGTCCAGCCATCCGGAAGAACCATTACCTGATGACTTCCTTTATTATAAATCACCTCGATCGCTAAAGTCATGCCCTCTAAAATTTTGGGTCCTGTTCCCGGCCGTCCCCTTCCTGGAATCCGAAGATCCTCGTGAAGCTCCCGCCCTACTCCGTGGCCAACTAACTCACGCACAACAGAGTAACCTGCCCTCTCAACCTCTTTCTGGATAGCGTAAGAAATATCGCCGACATGGTTTCCTACTCTTGCCTTCTCGATCGCCTTCTTAAGGGCTCTCTGACCCGCTTCCAAAAACCGCCTCTTTTCCTGACCGTCATAAGATCCAATGATGAAACTAGTCGAAGTGTCTGTATGAAAGCCTTGATAATAAACTCCCAAGTCAATCCCTAGCAGATCTCCATTTTTTAAAGTGTAGTTTCCAGGCAACCCGTGAACTACCTGATCATTAACAGTCGTACAAAGGGTATGGTGGTAACCAAGAACTTTTTTAAAAGAAGGCTCTCCCCCAAACTTTTTAATGAGCTCTTCGGCCAATTTATCTAGGGCCAAAGTAGTAGTCTCAGCATCAGCCTTGGCAATTAATTCCTGCATTACCTTCGCTGCAATTTTTCCACCCGTCCTCATTTTCTGGATATCTTCCTGGCTTTTTAAATTAAACACTTTTAAGCCTCACTCTAATCCTAGTTTGACGAGTATTTCTTCCTGCACTTGGTCAACTGGCGGTAAGTTACTTATTTCAACTAATATATTTCTATCCTGATATACTTTTAATAAATCCTTTGCTCCCTCGCGGTAACTTTCTAATCGCTCTTTAATTCTTTCCGGGGTATCATCCGCTCGTCCCCGCGCCATTAGTCTCTTGATCGCCACCTCTTCGGGCAAAGTGATATAAACTACTCGGTCAATTTTTTTATTTTTTTCCGCTAAAAACCGATCTAAAGTCTCAAGCTGATTCAAAGTTCTCGGGTAACCTTCCATCACAAACCCATGTTCACAATCTGGTTGTGAAAGCCTCTCTAAAATAAGTTTATTCGTGGGCTCATCTGGGACGTATTTTCTTTTTTTCACCACCCATTCCTCGTAAATCAAACCGACCGATGACCCTTTGGTATATTCTTCCCGAAACATCGCCCCAGAAGAAACATAAGACAGACTCAATTTTTCTGATAAAAATTTCGCGTGAGTACTCTTACCTGACCCTTCCGCCCCGTAAAAAATAAAGATCATTTTAAAAATCCTTCGTAGTTTCTCATAACCAACATCGACTGGAGTTGTTTAGTCGTCTCCAGCACTACTGAAACTACGATCAGTAGCCCAGTTCCCCCCAAAGCCAGGGTGCTAATTCCGGTAATATCTTTAACGATAAAAGGCAAAACTGCGATAACTCCTAGGAAAAATGCTCCAACTAAGGTAATCCGATTTAAAATATAACCTAAATAATCCGCCGTAGATTTCCCCGGCCGAATACCGGGTATAAACCCCCCGTGTTTTTTGATCTCGTCGGCAATCTTCTGGGGATTAAAAGTAACCGCTGTGTAAAAATAAGTAAAAGCGATCACTAACAAAAAGTAAACCAAACTATAATAAAGCGTATTGTTAAAGAAAGCCGAAACATTCTTTGCTGTTTCAGCCACCCAAGGTGTTGGGGCGTTTGCAAAGTAAGTCGCTACCATCCCTGGCAATAAAATGATGGAGACCGCAAAAATAATTGGAATTACTCCTGCCTGGTTTACCCTCAAAGGTAAGTAAGTAGTCTGGCCTCCATAAACTCGGTTTCCTCGGACTCTTCGGGCGTACTGGACCAAGATTCTCCGTTGCCCTTCGTTAATAAAGACTACTCCCGCGACCACCGCTAAACCAAAAAACAGAATCAGTAAAACATTAAAAATTTTGTCTGGATCAAAAACAGCTAACGTCTGGCCCAAGGAAACTGGCGCTCGGCCGACAATCCCAGCAAAAATCAAAACTGAAATCCCGTTCCCGATACCCATTTCCGTAATTAGTTCTCCTATCCACATTAAAAAGATTGTTCCGGCAGTCATAGTGATAATGATGGCGGCTAAACTCAACGGGGAAACTTTTTCCAAAACCCGAATGTCCCCTCTTTGAAGCAAAGAAATCATCCCAAAAGACTGCACTGCCGCTAAAGGAACTGCTAAATAGCGGGTGTACTGGTTAATTTTCTGCCGTCCGTACTCACCTTCTTTAGAAAGCTCTTCCAGCTTTGGGAAAACCATCGTTAAAAGTTGAAGGATAATGGAAGCGTTAATGTAAGGGTTTAAACCTAAAGCGACTATTGAAAAGTTAAAGAGCGTTCCACCAGAGAATAAATCTAATAAACCTAAAAGTTGGTTTCGACCAAAGAGAGACTTCAAAGCTTCAGCGTTCACTCCAGGAACAGGGATGTGGGCTGAAACTCGGAAAACAACCAGCATGACCAGGGTAAAGATAATTTTTCTTCTTAAATCAGGTGTTTTCCAAATACTAACTAACGCTTTCCACATTATTGGCCGCCTCTACTTCCTTCATTAGTTCAACCTGACCGCCGGCTTTTTCAATTTTCTGCTTGGCTGATTTGGTTACCGGTAATTTCACGGTCAAAGAAATATGAATTTCTCCGGTTCCTAAAACTTTCGCCCCTGCCTTAGCCCGAGTAGCTTTAACCAAACCTTTCTTGATTAAGCTTTCGGTATCAACTACTTCCTTATCCTTAAAATTTTTATCTAAAGTTGCTAAACTGATTTCAACCGGCCGAATTAGTTTAGGTGGATTACCAACTCCGCGTCTTTGGGGTAGTCTTCTCACTAAGGTGCTAATTTGAAAACTAGCTGCGACTTTTTCGCGAGCTTTTTGTCCTTTAATACCCCGACCGGAAGTTTTCCCCTTACCACTACCATGACCTCGGCCAATCACTTTGGCCGGCTTATGGAAACTCCTTAATTTTTTCATCTCACTTAATTTCATATCAACTGCCTCTTACTTTTTAGCCTTTGTTTCTTTAGCCGCTTTCTTAGGTTTTGTTTCCTTTTTAAGCTTTTCTTCTTTGACCTTAAGCGTTCGACTAACTTTTGTCTTGGGCTCTTTAACTTTCTTTACCGGCTTTTTTTCTTCTACCGGCTTTTCTTTCTTTGGTTCCTCTTTTTCCACTTTTACCTCTTCTTTTACTGCAACCTCAACCATCTTTGCCACCTGTCGTGGCCTCAAACTCTTTAGTGCCTCTAAAGTCGCGTAAACGTTTGAAGCTTGGTTAGAAGTTCCTAAAACCTTAGAAAGAATATCATGAATTCCAGCAGCTTCAACCACTGCCCGAACCGCCCCACCAGCGATTACTCCGGTTCCGGGGGACGCTGGCTTGAGAAAAATTCTGGCCGCTCCTCGCTTTAACAAAACCTCGTGAGGGATAGTCTTTTCGACCATGGGAACGGTAATCAAATGTTTCTTAGCGTAACTAACACCTTTTTTAATCGCGGATTGGACTTCGGGAGATTTCCCTAACCCAACACCTACGCGGCCCTTTTTGTCACCGACTACAACGAGAACTGAAAAACCAATTTTGTTTCCACCCTTGGTTTTCTTAGAAACCCGATTGACTCGAACAACTTTTTCTTCAAATTCTTTTGGTTCTTTCTCAAATCTTGCCATATATTAAAACTTAAGTCCTCCTGTGCGCGCGCCCTCCGCCAAAGCTTTCACTCGGCCATGGTAAAGATATCCGGCGCGATCAAACACTACTGTATCTATCTTCTTCTCGTTTGCCCTTTTTGCCAAGAGCAATCCTACTTCCTTGGCCAATTCTGTTTTCGTCTTTTGCGTTTCCTTTTTTTTACCTTTTTTTATTTCCAAATCAGACGCCGCAACAAGAGTATGGCCCTTTAGGTCATCAACTAAGGCTCCATAAATATGGGCACTAGAGCGAAAAACGTAGAGCCGCGGTCGATCTTGGTTTCCAGAAATCTTGGCGCGGATTTTAAGGTGTCTTTTATCTCTGTCATTGATATTCTTCTGGTGAATCATATTACTTTCCTCCTCCG
>JAMCZT010000004.1 GCA_023485445.1 Patescibacteria group bacterium | reverse complement strand
TTTCGATAAACTAACTGCATGAACATATTCACTTTTTGGTAAGATCTTGTAGGCTCGCATATACGAGCCACTATACATTCCCCTCATTAACCACTCAAGTGTTACGGGATCTATCAGGTCCTGGACAACAAACCTACATATTTACATTGATTAAATTTCCAGACTCATAATGGCGAAGGCCTTTTTTGAAAATAAAAATGGCCAGAAGGAAACTAAAGATACAAAATATGAACATCAGCAAAAGGATCTGTAAGTCAAATTTTTGCACGACTTGGTTTGGCAGCGTCGTGATAAAAAAAGCCGGTAGTACCGTCAGCATGATCAACTTTAGCAAACCATGAAAAACGTTTTGGGGATAAAAGCTAAAACCTAACAGAGCGTGAAACATCTGTTCAGCGGCTTCTTCAAAATTTCCGACAAAAAAGGTCACGGATTGAACGACTACGCTGAAATTAAACAACATCCAGGCGGTCAAGAAAGAAACTAAGGCAAAAGTAGCCATCTTTTCTAGGCTTACGTTACCCGCCAAAAAGAAAACTACAATGCCAAAGGCAAAGTCGCCAATAGCGGAAATATCAGTCCGACTGACGCAGGCGTGCCAAAGGACGTTCTTAGGAAAAGCGAGATAATAGTCCAACTCTCCGCGAGTAATTGACCGTCCAAGCCGATGGACTCCGCGGGCAAAAATCATCACTAAAGAAAAATTAACCGTCTGGATGGCAAAGAGAAGCATGGTGTCTCTGAAATGCCAACCGTTAATGGAGGGGAATTTTTGGAAAAGGATAAAGAAAACCAAGATCAAGCCAATATCATTAATGACCATCCCAATAACTTGGGTTAAGAAGCTCATCCGGTATTCCATCGCTGATAGGATGCTTAGTTTGGTCATTTCCCAAGTGAGGGAAAGATATTTAACCCCCGTTAACAGAGACATGTTTGATCCCTTTACTAAAAACATAACCAACGAGTAACCAAAAAAATACCAACCAAGCCATTTGGATTAAAAGATATTTTTGGAATAACTGAAAATCAAAGTTTACGATCAACCGTGAGCCGCTATAAAACAACTGACTAAAAGGTAAAAGTTCGGCAATATTCCTTAAATAGTCTGGAAATAAGGACAAGGGAAGGATCAAGCCGCCAAAAATAAGCTGACTTTTGCTGTAAATCCAATTAAAGGCAGAAATATCTTCAACCCAAAAGGAAATCAAGCCAATCATTAAGTCGATCAAGAAATCAAGTGTGTAACCAAAAAACAAAAGCAGAGATCCCAGCAGCAAACCGTTCCAGCTCAAGCTAATCGGTCCAACTAAAATAAAGGCCGCCAGGAAACCTAAGGTCAAGTTACTTATTAAGTTGGAAACAAAACGTCCCATAGACCCAAAGTAGTGGAATAAAATGTAAGAGTAGGGGCGATTGATCGAATAGGCAATTACTCCAGATTTCACTTCCTCGTCAATTAATTTAGACAACTGTGGACGGGTAGCCGTGTTTAGGCTCTGAGCAATCATCAAACCCCAAATCACCATCGGCACTGTCAATCCGCCGATTTCGTTCTCATTCGCCGTCGCGTAAGTTACTCTGTAAAGTTGGGTAAAAATCCAAATTCGCAAAACCACCATGATGCTTTTGCTTAAGAAATTTGCTAAATAGGTGGTGTTGGTAAAATAATTTACTTTCGCAATTTCTAAGTATTTAAAAAACTTTAGGCCCCATCTGAAATCAGGGCTAGTTACGACCATGCTCATTTATTTTTGTTCCTGATAAATTGCCGCGATAATCTCTTCCATTTCCGGATCAAAAATGTTTATGTCCTGAATGTCAAAATTTTCGACAGCATAATTAAGTAATTTTTCGATTGAGGCTTTTTCTGTATTTAATTCAATTTTTAAATCATATTTTGTCTTTTCGACGATTTTCCCCCCGGCAAAATGAAAGTCGTCTGTTTTTCCTTCCAAAACCAACTCCACAATTTTTGTTTTAATATAATTTTTCTTTAATTTTTCCGTCGTGTCGTTAAAGACCATCGTCCCCTGGTTGATAACAATCGTCCTCTGGGCCAAAGTTTCGATGTCCCCCGCGTCGTGGGATGTCAGGAAAATCGTCACTTTCTCCTCCTCGTTAAGGTACTTGATTACTTCCCGAATGTGCCTCTTGGCGATCACATCAAGCCCAATCGTTGGCTCGTCTAAGAAAATGATTTTTGGCTGATGCAGTAGTGAGGCCACGATTTCGCACCGCATCCGTTGCCCTAAAGACAACTTTCTAACAGGGATTTTTAATAAGTCAGAAATTTCAAAAATGTCGACCAGAAATTTTAACCTTTCCTGGAACTTTTTTTGGTCTAGTTCATAAATCCTTGAAAAAAGGTTATAAGTATTCATCGGCGGGAGATGGAACCAAAGTTGGGGTTTTTGCCCAAAGACGGAACCGATGTGGTATGCCAACTGTTGTCGATTTCGGGAAGGATTAAAACCCAAAACCTGGATAAAACCGCTGGTAGGGTAGAGAATTCCTGTCATCATCTTGATCGTCGTTGATTTGCCCGCTCCATTTGGGCCGATGAAAGCCAGCAGTTCTCCTGGCTTGACAGAAAACGAAACGTTTTCGACTGCATTGACTGTTTTATAAACCGGAGAAAAAACCGAAGAAATTCCCCCAAAAAATCCTGGATTTTTTTGCTTAATTTTAAAGGTTTTTTTAAGATTTTTTACTTCGATAATATTTTCTTCCATCTAATAATTATAGCCCAATCAGACCTCGCCAGTCTATCGCTTGATTTATTGCTTTAATTAATTTAATATCATATTGATTTTCAAAGCAGGGAGGGAGAGAATGGCTCTATCCTGGTGGGAACATTTCGAGCAGGAGTTTTGCCCCATCTGCAGTCGGGCGGTTATTAGCAAAGATGCAAAAGAAAGATGTCTTAAAAGCGAAATAAGAGGACGAGAGTATCCCTTAGGGACAAAATTCAGGCCGAAACCCAGGTTTCGGGAGCGTCTCTGGAATCGCTTTAGTCGATGGGTTTCGGAAGAAGCAGTTTTTGTCGTAACCGAAGCAACCTACCACCACAGAGTAGATGAAAAATCCAATGAAAGCTACCATTTGAGAGGATACTTTCTAAAGGAAATCGGCGGAGAGACTACCTTTAATCCCACTGTCCTTGGCATAGAAAGAGAGTGGGCTGTCGTAGAAATTCCAAAGGAAGGTTGCGACGCCATCGAAGAAAAGGTTCTCGTGGCGTGACTTCAAAGGAGAACGTAAAAGCTGCATTTTTGCGTTCTCCTTATTGAAAGCCCCTTCAAGATCGACGAGAAAAGTTTTAGTTTTAGTCAGGAGAAGTGCTATAATCCATAGTATGCTAGAAAGAATATTACAATCTCTTCATCCGACCTACCAACCTTTAAACAAAATAGAACTTTCTTCAGAAAATCTTTTATATAATTACCACTACTTATCATCTTTAGTAAAAGAGCTTAAAACTGCTCCTGTTTTAAAAAGTAATGCCTATGGTCACGGAATAGTACCAGTAGCTAAGATACTTGATTCACTAGGTACTCCTTTCTTCTGCGTTGATAGCTTGTATGAAGCTTATCAACTCTTTAATGAAGGGATAAAAACGCCGATCTTGGTAATGGGATATATTCACCCGGAAAGTTTAAAGGTCAAAAAATTACCATTCTCCTTGACTGTTTATAATTCAAAGGTGTTTGAAGCGATTAAAAAATATCAACCTCACGCTGGAATACATATCTTTGTTGATACGGGAATGGGCAGGGAAGGCGTTTCTTTAAAAGAGCTGCCTCATATTATTATTGAGGCTCAAAAATTATCGCTAAACATCGAGGGGTTAATGTCACACCTTGCCATGGCAGACAAACCAGAAAATGAATATACCCAGAAACAAATAGTTAACTTTGAAAAAGCCACAAGGATAGTTAATGACTTAAGTGTGTCCCCAAAGTGGATTCATTTACCGGCCTCGTTGGGGCTAACTCATCATAAAAGCTATTCACATTCTCTAGGTAATTTAGCCAGAATAGGTATTGCTTTATATGGTATTGATCCAGAACAAAGAGATAAAAAGCTCAAGCCTGTTTTGGAGCTAAAATCAACGATTGCTCAGATTAAAGAGATTTGCAAAGGCGAACAAGTTGGTTATGATTTCACATTTACGGCTCAAAAAAATATTAAAACAGCTGTTTTGCCAATTGGCTACAATGACGGAATCGATAGGCGGTTATCAAACAAAGGCTTTGTTTTAGTGAATAATAAACCCTGTCCCATTATCGGCCGGGTCAGTATGAACATTACAGTAATTGATGTCACCGATGTCCTAAGCGTAGAAGTAGGACAAGAAGTAACCATTTATTCTCGAAACCCCGATCAGAAAAACTCCGTCGCCTCCGCTGCAATCCTCTGTGAGACTATTCCTGATGAACTTTTAGTCCATTTGATTCCCACAACCAAAAGAATAATTATTTAATCAAGAAATTTCGGTGAAATAAGATGGTCGGGGAGAGAGGACTTGAACCTCCGACCTCTGCGTCCCAAACGCAGCGCTCTGGCCAACTGAGCTACTCCCCGATGCAAATTTTGCCCGCAAAATATTGCAGGATGCTAGTCTATATCGATACTTCTTCGTAATTAGCAGGTTTACCGCAGGAAGGACACGCATCAGGAATCTGGGCTTGACCCGTGGCATTTGCAGTTCTTTCCTTCAGAAGCCTTTGGTAGTATTTTTCATACTCAGGACTGCCTTTTTCCAAACCACTTTCTTTTAAAGTGTTTTCAACTGCAGTAGTGGCTTCTTCTGCCGGAATATCCTTGATCTTTTCTCCTACCTTTGATCCGCAATCTCTGCAAATGTAGACTGTCAACTCACTCATTCTACCCCCTTTAAAATAAATTCTAAACTCTCCTAAATTCAAAATCTAAAAAGAAAATAAGCATCTTGGGATTTTGGGTTTCGTGCTTCGAGTTTCACTTGGTGCCGAGGACAGGGATCGAACCTGCACGGTGTCACCACCACTGGATTTTAAGTCCAGCGCGTCTGCCAATTCCGCCACCCCGGCACGAAAAAAACCAACTTGACCTAATGTCTTGTATAGATTTTAAAGAATCTGCCACTTTTCAAGCTAATAACTGTAGCGAAAGCGAAAGCTATGCTTGAAAATATCGCTCGCGTCAGCGAGGAAGATATTCCGCCACCCCCGGCGCAACAAGATTCAACGTTATCTTATATGCAATGTTTACCGATTTTAAGGCGTCTGATAATTTTTAAGCAGACAGTAGTTGCCCAAAAAACAATGCTTAAAAAGTCGCTTGCAAAGTTTAAAAAATTAAACCTTTAACCTATATTGATTTTACCTCAAATAGGGTTAACTTTCAAGAGCGGGGGGGTGTACGATAAGTAATTAAAAATGAAGTGGACTAAAAATTACCCATTTAAGCGCCTTATCCAAAACCAATAAGGGATCAAAACCTAGTCCAAGGGTAGAAATGCCTAAGACTTGGCTCGGGGCGTTGATCGTCTTCGTTTCTACATCTTCGGCCTCAACCAAAGACATTTCTAAAACCTTTCCGTCTACAGACTTATAAGCTAGGTACTTTTGCCCTAACGGAACAAATACAGAAAAATGCAGCTTGTCTTCGCTTACTTTATATTTATAGTCATTGTTGATCACTTTCTTCAAATAATTTGACGCCTTTAGATCAGTGAGAGAATTTGGATAAGTCAAGTCGTGCTGGACGGAGTAAGCTTCCGCCGCCGTAGCTACCTTCATCAATTCGACCTGTTTCAAGTTACCATCTGAGGTTTTTAGGTTTAACATTGTGGTACCGCTAGGGGAAACGAGATCATATATGGAATGGATATCTTTAGCGTCAGCAGGAGGCAGAGTACCTTGGGGATGGTTAACAGAAGCTATAGTATAATCAAAGCTTAACTGGAGAGTAGTCGAGTCTGGGGACGCGGAAGATGGCTCGAGAGCAGACTGGGTAAGGGTTGTATCTGGTAACTTGTACGTCAAATCTAGAGAAGTTCGATTTACAAAATAACTACTTTTATCTATCCAAAGTCCAATTTCAAACTTTTCAAAGTTTTTTAATTCCTTATTCAACCCATTATCTAATTCTTCCTGATTAGGGGAATAACTCATTTTCTGGTAAAAATATGATAAATATTCCTTAAAAAGATCCTTGAGAGTTTCCTTATCAGGGGTATAAGATAAATGGTAAGAATCTACGTCACCAATTTTCTCATCCGCCTTCCTTTCCACTTTGTCTAAAACGTCGTGTTTCTCGATCAGCGCGGCCATTTTATCAGCAATCTCCTTAAGCTCCCTATCTGACTGAAAACTGCTAGAAGAATTATCCAACCCATAAGCAGAAAGCTGCTCGGAAAGGCTCATCCTAAACCACTGGTCCTTGACTGAGGAAGAAACATAAGCACCCAATGATCGGGGAATATCCGTAAAGTCAAAATATAAGCTGTTATTTAATTCTCTTAATTCCAAAGAAAGGGAATCGCTAAACGAAGAAGATTTGATGTAACCATCAATTTTCGCCCCAAATTTCACATCGCTTAAGTCGGTCGCGTCAAAAGGCCCTCGCATGATTACATCCGCCTCCAGGTTATTTTCTGTTTTTCCTGATTGAGTTTGCAAATGGATTCTCAAACTCTGGTAATAAGACTCTTGTTTAACGGAAGAGGCAAAAACTTTAGTCAAAATTTGCTTTGAAGTCTTCGGGATCAAGGGAACGGAAGCAATCATCGCATCGGCCGTCTTTGAAACTGAATCGGGCAAAAAAGGTATTTTGACGTTCGTATAACTTGCCGCAACCAAAGAAGCCCCGGAAACAAAAGCCAGAACAAAGAAAGCGATAACCAAAGCGGCAAACGACCTGGCTAACCCAAAACTTAACGGCCTTCCGGAGACACTATCATTTAAATTTGGCAGGCCAATCAGCGGCACGGGTGGCACATTCCCAGAAGTTGCCGTTTCTTCCGAAGGGGTGGATTCCTGAAGTTTTTCTGAAGCGATTTCCGGTGGATTGGTAGCCTTAGTTTCTGGAACTATTGATTCCAAAGATATCGGCTTATCGGTTAGCAACTCTTCCACTGGTTTTTCTTCTGGTAAAGCTGGTGGCGTCTCTTCAAGAGTAACCGGAGTTTCGCTGGATTCCACTGGTTTTTCTGCCGAAGCTAAGTCCTGACTTTTTAAAGCGAGGGCTTCATTAGGCGCTGGATGAGCTTCCGAAGTTGCCTGGTTCAAAACCTCGTCACCTGGCTTTGGCAATTCGGGGACTTCTAAAATCGGCGGCACCACGGGCGCTTCTTCACTTGTCAGCTTAGAAGTTTCTTCAACAAGCGGAGATTCTTTTCCCTTATCCGTTTCGATGTTAATAGTAGGAGGCATGGGCTCCTCTTCGATTTTCACTTCCGTAACAGGCGGATTTGGTTCCGGCCGACTTTCAACCGCTTCAGTAACGGGTACCGTTTCATCCACCCTCGTTTTCAGAACCGTCGGTTCAGCAATAGACGAGGGAAGCAACGACCCCGGCGCACTTGGAACTTGCGGATCTAGTGAAGTAGGTGGGGCGGTCGAAGGCATAATAGCAGCAGGAGGAAGGGGTTCCGGAATATTAGGAACAATATGCACCTCTGGGGCGACCGTCTCTACCTTTTCCGGGACAGGTTCTGCATCTTGGCCGAGTTTTACGAAACTAGGCTCCTCAACCGTTGGAGATGGTTTTGAAAAAGGCAGGGATATTTTTGGAAATCCACCAGATTCTTCGTTGGATAATTCTTCTGAAAAAAGGATTTGCGGTTCGGAAGATGATTTTTTGGAGGCAGGAACACCTTCCTTAGAAAGAGGCTCACTTGCTGGTGAATTAGTTTTAGCCCCACCTTCTTGCGGAGCGTAGTACTGAGTAAATTCAGAGCTACACTTTGGGCAGAGGCGGTCGATATTGTTGCCAACATCGGCCCCGCATTTAAAGCACTTCATTAATTAATATGATAGAGTACAGCCAACCGGTTGTCAACTCTTTTGGCTAGTTAGATTACTAATTTTCCCTTAATCAAAATTCGGCTATTCGTCGTTCCCACCGGGTAGCACGCACCCACTACCAAGATCGCTTCCTCGGTCTTCTCTATAATGTGACCAATGTCTTGGGGGGAAACAATCACTTTCTCGGTCACTAAGTAATCGTATCTAACCTCTTTGTAAAAAACGCTCAATCGGTCGTCTTTTTCCAATTCATTTAAACGGTTAAAGATCGAGTTATAGGGGCCCAGAGGGAGGTAATTATTAGAGGAATGGCCGAAGATAAAAGAGATCCCCGGCGAGCCGGGGAGAACAGTCCCTTTTCCATGTGCAGCCCCATGCCGCATCGCTTCCATGTAAATTTTTTCATCTATAAGATCCGTTTTTTCCACCACTGGCACGTTCACGCCAATCTTTTCGATCACGAGGCTAAAGCCATTAGACACTGGGGTAAGGGATAGAGGAGGCAGCTGAGGAGCAACCGTTACCTCCTTAGCCGGAGGTAGGGCTTGCAGTTTTTTAATTAAATTCAGCCTTTCTGAAGATTCAAATTTAAAGGAAGAAACAAAGGGCTGCCCCACTAAAACTAGGCTAGACAAACAGATAGCGGAAAATGTTTTAAAAATCGGCTTAAACTTTGACATGAAAGAATAGTAAAGCTTCCATGCGCCTCCATCAATAACCAAGCACGTCATAAGTCTTGCTTGACAGCCTTCAATTCACCGTGTTATAACCCCTGCCACAATCGAAGGAAGAAGGGATTGAAATGAAATAGCTAAGGTCTGTCAACCGTAGGCGGATGGTTGATTGTTGGATCTATTGCCGCACGTTTTGGAACAAAGTTTACCGTAGTTGTTTTGGTTGCGTGTGGTATAATTTTTATAGGATAAATTGATCAGGAGGAAAGAATGAGATTCCAAGTAACAGTCCTTGTAACAGGTAACGACGTGGCCTACAAGGTCGCACGCGACTACACGGGAATAACCACTTCCCATACTCTGAAAAGCTTAGCTAAAGACCAGGATATCGCCGATGAGATCGGCGACTGGCTGAGGAACTGTCGAGTAAAAGTCGCCTTGCTAGGAGACGAGAGAGTCATCCAGAGTATTCTAGCTCTTTGGAAAAAATCAAGGTACAGTAAGCACAATGTGAGAATTTATATCCAAAGGATCAAGGCAGGCGTCTAAAGTTAGTCAGGGTGGAGGCAGTTGGTTTTTGAGTCCGTTGCCGCCACCCTTTTTCCTTTTTAACTTACCGCATGGCGATCGCAACGATTCCAGTGAAGGAAAGCACAATGATCCCTAGCTGGACCCAAAACGGGAGGCCATTTAAAAAGGCGTCAGGATCCTGATAACCCATTGATTCCTCCTTTCCGCTTGGCAGAAGGAATCTCCTCGAAGATGCACTTCTTTTCTCGACTGAAGGCTTTAGTAGGGAAAAGAAAAATACCTTTCTGTCAAGCAAAAATGTTAATCCTTGACCTCATTTTGGCACCCCGATTTTATGCGATCAATAAACAATAAGATGACTGGCAAAAAAGCCAGGTTAGGTGGTATAATATTAAGAAGACTATTCTTCGGAATTGATCTAGGACAAGTAATATCATTTACTAGAAAGGAACTGCCATGGATCTCTCTAACATCCAAGAAAAAATCTCTTCGATTGAACAAACTAGGCAAGAAATCAAAGTTCTAAACAACATGCTTAAAGACGCCCTCGACAACGACACCTCCTACCAAGCTTTGGAGGATGAAGCGGAGGCCTTCGTCGCGAAACGGAAACAGGCAAAAGAAACCGTGATGAACCAACCACAAATCCAGGAACTACAAATGCAAATCAAAGACCAAAAAGAAAAGCTCAAAGAGCTCCAAGAAATTCTCTCTCACTATCTTCTCGAATACTATAACGAAACTAAAAGTATCGAAATCTCTGACCACGAGGGTAAGACAAGAAAACTGGTCATTAATGCCAAGCTAGGATCGAAGAATAAAGAGGAAGAGTAAAATCGAAAATTTTCTATCTTAGTTACTTTAAAGAAGCTTACTTAGTATATGTCTTTCTTTCGAAAAATAACTATTGAGAGAAAGAAGAAAACTAATCCAACTGTAAGTAACACTTCCACCTCATTCCAAGGCACTACCTTTTTCTGGATTACCTCGACAGGATTGCCGTAGTATTTTAGTAGTGAAAGAAAATGAAACTTATCAACCTGATCATAAAGTTTTGAGAGAATATCTAAAAGATACATTGCCAAAAAAATCGCTAATGGGGCAAAAATTGCTTTTGATCGGTCGTAGAAAACAGAAGAGAAAAACATCCCCAGACCGTAGAACGACCAGAAAAAAGTTAAGGCTACTCCGCCAAAAATCAAGAAGCCCAGGTACTCCACCTTTATGTTGGCAATTATCGCCGTCACAAAAACCCCGATAAAAGTCCCCGAGATAATGAGCAAGATCAAAAAAATCCAAACAAGACTCTTGCTCAAAATTATCTTTGTTCGGGAAATTGGCTGAGAAAGCAAGGTCTCCATTGTTCCTTTATCAATTTCTCCCGCGATCGCTTGCGAAGCAAAAGCGATCGTAAAGGCCACCAAAATAAAGATCCAGATCATCGAAAAATATTCCATCGAAAGATAGCCTTCAAGGGTGCTAAAAGAATTAATCGACATTCCGAATGCTTCCCTAAAGGCGGAAGGCATTTTATCCATATAAGACATTAAGTCGTTGGCAGAAGTCTGAATTGAAGGAAAAATTGCCACCATGGAGGCACCATAGGCAGCCGTCCCGAAGCCAAAAAGCAAAATAGAAAACTTGTAATCCCTTAAAACTTTTTTTATCAAGTTAAAATTCATCCCTACCACCTCTATTTTTAAATCCAAATCCTATTTTTCATAATATTGCAAAAATATTTCTTCCAGGTCAGGTGTGGTAAAACTAAGATCATGAACCTCATATTTAGCCAATTTTGCCAATACTTGATTGATCATGCTACTAGGCAGCTGCAACTTTAAATAATGTTCACCTGTCTCTATTATTTTTACGTTATCAAACTTGAAATCTTCTTTCTTAAATTCCGCCTTAAAAAACACTTCTGCTACCCGAATACTCCTGTGTCGAATCTTCTCAATGCTTTCCACTGCCACGATTTTTCCTTGACGGATGATCGCCACTCGGTCACAAATTTTTTCCACTTCTGAAAGATTATGGGAAGAAAGGAAAATTGTCTTTCCTTCTTTTTTCAACTCTTCTAAAATTTTATAAAACTCAAGTTGGACTAGGGGATCCAGACCACTGGAAGGCTCATCGAGAATTGCTAACTTGGGCTTATGCATCAGAGCTTGAATGATACCTAACTTTTGCAAGTTTCCTCGAGAGTATTGTTTAATCTTTCTCTTTGCGTCGAGATTTAATCGAGTAGTCAACTCTCGTCGATACTTTGACTTTTTTTCTGGACGAAAAGAGTCGATGAAATCCAAAAAGGTTTTCCCACTTAAAGTTGGGTACAAATTTGGATCTCCTGCCAAATAACCAAGTTCCTCTCTGACTTTAAGACTGTCTTTAACACAATCCAGATCAAAGATTTTAGCGGTACCGGAAGTAGGGTAGAGGAGATTCAAAAGAAGACGGATAGTTGTGGTTTTTCCAGCGCCATTTGGTCCTAAAAAACCAAAAATTTCTCCCTCGCTAACAGAAAAATTAAGATTTTGTACCCCTATAGAGGAGCCGTAATATTTGGTTAGATTTTCGATTTCAATAACCGCGTTCGCCATTATTTAAATTTTATCTCATCGAAGACAAAAAGAAAAGCTTCAGCAATTTCTCACTGAAGGCCGATAATCTGCAAGTCCCATCCTTACTTTCTTCGCGTCATTCGGGTAGGTTTCCCGGCCAAACCGCACTGTTACCACAATCCACGTAGCGAATTTGCCCCGTAACATGCAAGCTCAGATCACTTAATAGACACAAAGCTTCACAAGCAACATCCATCTGAGACGTATCCTCACCGAGCATGTTCGTTTCTCGAACCGATTGTCGGAATAAAACAAACCCTTTCACCCCACGAGAGGCTAGAGTACGTACCGGGCCAGCTGAAATAGCGTTAACGCGTGTTTTATTCCATGCTCCCAGTTCACGACCAAGATAGCGAACTTCCGCCTCAAAAGCCGATTTGGCCACACCCATAATATTGTACCCTGGGTAAGCCAATTGGGAACCAGGAAAGGTCAGGGTGATGGTACTTGCGCGAGGTGTGAGTAAATCCTTAACGCTTCTGATCACTGACCCAAAGGAATAAACCGAATGAACGAGTAGGTTGGGATCTTCAGCGTAAGCCACGGAGTGAGCCACAAAATCCAGTTTTACCTCTAATTTCCGAAGTTCCTCCGCCTGAGCCGCGATCGAATCATCATCCCCTACGTCACACAGAAAAATCTTCTGAGGATTCAACCCCTCAGCAACCGGCTGCGCGCTTTTCTCAATCCTTCCCGGAGCGATCGAAAGGTATAACTCCGCTCCCTAAGTAGGCAAAGCCGGCCATATTTGACATTTTTCTCTTTTTCTGGTAAGATCCTTTCCAGAATTTAATGTTCCAATAATTTTAAGTTGGTCCATTAAATATTATGTCCTAACCGTTCCGAAGAACTGTCTGGTAGCCCCTTTTGGCAAGCAACAGCTGTTCTTGATGGGCTGTTAGCTTATCAAAAGGAGGTGAAAACTAAAAATGAGTTACCAAGACAAAGAACTCGTATGTAAGGAATGTGGTAGTGCCTTTACCGACAGCGCTGATGATCAATCTTATCGCGCGGAAAAAGGTTACACCAATGATCCCAGCCGATGTCCTTCTTGCCGAGCCGCTTACAAAGCGAGAACTCGAGGAGGCGGTCACAGTTTTGGCGGTCCCCGCCAGACGTTCCCGGCTGTTTGCGCTCAGTGTGGACAAGAAACGCAAGTTCCTTTCCAACCAACCGGTGAACGACCAGTTTATTGCCGAGATTGTTTTCAAAACCGAAGAGGTTAAAAATATTTCAAGGTAAATATGAGAATCGGCTCCCTAGGGAGCCGATTCTCTTTTGGTAAAAAATCTAAAAAAATATAATATTTATTCTTGCTTTTTAATCATTTTCTGCTAATTATTTAGTTTGAAAAGCATGACGGAAGTTGGCCAGTCCTAGTCACGGTGAAAACAAGTGTCTTTATCTTTTGCTTTTTGGTATTCAAAATAGGAGAAAACTAAAGGAATACAGGTTGAAAATAAAATAGCAACCAAAAAGATCCATAAACCAAACGCCGGAAAGATAAAAACTCCGATCATTATCCAAACGGCGGCGATGATAAAGAGCCTCCCTGCCAGTTGATGGGTCTTTCGCCACACTTCATCACTGCTAAGAGTCCAAGGAGTGCGAAAACCAACGAAAAAAGTCCGCTCAAATGAGGGCATTAGGTAACCGAGGTAACCAAAAAGAAGAGCTAGGGCAACTGGCATAATGATATTCATCGGGACGGTTTGTCCCGAGAACCCGATATAGTTAACAAGACTATAAATAAAAAGGAGGAACAAAACTAAAGCGGCCCGTAAACCTTGGTAGGCTTTGGCAAACTTTTCATAATTTTTACAAAAAGGGTCAAGTTTAGGAACATAAATTAACCCAAGTAAAACGGTCAAAGCGATGGTTGGGAGCAAAAAGAGATTAATAACCTTCGGGCCATAACCATCGACGTTTCCTGAGACATTCCAATGGGTGGGAACCACATCGGGCATCTGTGGATAAAGATAAGCAGAAATCCCAAAGGGGACTAAGGAAAGAAAAAACAGTAGCCAATCAATTTTCGTCCAACGCCTTACACATCCCATATTCTTATTATACTCCGACCGTCAAAGTCAACCGTTGATGTTGAATTTTTAACTACTCCCAGCGGAAAAATTTAACGGCTAAGACAAACCCGATCACCGCCCAGATAGCTAGCGCCACAACATCCGTCTGGACAGTCAATAAAGTGGCATTAGTCAAAGCTAACTCGCGCATCGCGTGAACCAAATACGATAGGGGCAAATAGTCGGTTATCTTTTGGAGGGCTTCCGGCATCGACTCTCTGGGGAAAAAGACCCCCGAGAGAAACATCATCGGCATTTGGATCAACTGGGCGATCGTAATAGCGGTGTCTCTCGTCTTGGCAATCCCAGAAATGGCAAAACCAATCGAAAGGAAACCTATTCCTCCCAAGATAGAAATCACCACCAAGTTTAGCGGGTTACCGATCAAATGCATCTTAAAAACGGCAATGCCAATCACCAAGACCACTCCCACCTGGGCTAACAATAAAATCAGCCGCGTAAAAACTTGGCTAAACAAGAAAATGCTTGGCTGAATCGGAGTCGCCCGTAAACGCTTTAAGATTCCCTCTTCTTTAAAAGAGGTAATCAAAGCGGAAACGCCGATGATCCCGAGCTGCATGATCATCATCGCCGCAATCCCTGGCACTAAAAAATCGATGTAACTAAGAATCTGGCTGCTAACGGATTTCTTTTCAAGGTTAAAGAGGCGGGGAGTTTTGGTAATTTGAAAATTTGACTCGCTTAGAATCTGCTCCAGAACCATCGTCCCAGCGCCAACTCGATCTGAACGTCCCTGATTGTAGTAAAGGGTCAAGTTCTGGGGCTGAGGATTTCTCGGGTTGAATTGGCCAAAATTATCCGGCAACACCAAGACCATATCTCGGTCGCCTTTATCCAAAGCTTTCTTTTCCGCTTCTTCTGTTCCTTGAGAAACCTGAAAGGTCTTGATCTTCTCCAAAGTTTGTCCGAACCGCTTGCTTATTTCCGTTCTTTGATTATTCACCAAGCCGAGCTTCACCGTCCCAAATTTGTCAAAATCCATCACTCCAAAAATGCTCATGATCACCAAGGGAATAAAAAGGGAAAAGAAAAGCATTCTTTTATCCCGATAAAACATTTTCGTTGCGGCAAGTAGCATCTGTCCAAATTGCATAAAATCTCCAAAGTCAATTTTTATAAATTCAAACTGATTTATCCATTTATTCTTCTCTTAATCCATGGCCCGTCAAATTAAGGAAAACGTCCTCCATGTTGGCTTCTTGAATTATTTTTTTCTTTTTAAAGCCTGTTTTTAAGAGGTTTTTTATCAAGTTTTCCGGCGTGTCCAATGTTAAAATTTTACCCCGGTCCATTATCGCGATCCTGTCACAAAGTTCCTCCGCCTCTTCCATGTAATGCGTAGTCAAAACGACCGTCTTGCCTTTTTTCTGGATTTGGCGAATGAAATTCCAAAGGTGGCGCCTAGCCTGAGGGTCAAGCCCAGTCGTAGGCTCGTCGAGGAATAAGACAATCGGGTCATTAACCATCGCCGAAGCAATCGAGAACCGTTGTTTTTGGCCGCCGGAAAGGCTTTTCACCGTGGATTTAGCTTTATCCGTCAATTCTACCTCGGCCAAGATTTCCATTGGATTTATCTTTTGATTATAAAAACTGCCAAAAAGCGTCAATAACTCTTTTAAATTTAGGTGGTCAAAAAAAGAAGAGGATTGAAGTTGGATTCCGATTAATCTTTTAATGTCATTGGGATTGTCTTTAACGTTAATCCCATCTAAAAGGATTTCTCCTGAATTGATCTCCCGAAGGCCTTCAATCATTTCCAAAGTCGTCGTTTTTCCGGCACCGTTTGGTCCAAGAATTCCGAAAATTTCTCCTTTTTTTACTTCAAAAGAAATTCCGTCAACGGCGGTAAACTTCCCATATTTTTTAACTAAATTTTTTACTTCAATAATCGCCATACTCGAAACCAACCTCCAAAACAATAAGAGAGAGGAAAAAAATCTCTGCAATTTTCCGCAAACAGGTTTAATTATATTCACTTTTACTAATCTTTGCAACTGATTAAAATGTTAGCTTATTCTGCTCGAATGAGGTTGCCGTCGGGGTCGAGTTCAACGAAATGCCTTATTTTACCTAGTCGATAAGCGGGACACTGGTACTGAGGAAGGTCGTCGATAACCCGCCGGGGATAATGGGCAATATCGACCACCCAACCAGGAATTTCATCACCATTGCTGATGCAGGGGCCCTCAAGAAAATTATCACCACGTGCCTTTTTTTGAGCGTAAATTCCCTTGGCCCTTCTTATCGCTTCCTCCTTGGAAACCATCTTCCCAGGCATAACCTACCTCCTTTTTTTTCATCTATATTAATTAAACATTTAGAAAGAAGAATCAATAAACGGCGACAGGGTTGAATAAGTGCCTAAAAGTAAACGTTTTTGACTTTTGAACTTATTTATGCTATTTTTAAAAGCATGGAAATCGCCACACAAAGCCAATCCAAAAGTTGGACCAGATGGCTTCCTTGGGGAATTGCTGGATTTGAGTTTCTAATCATTCTCTTTCTCTTTTTCAATAGTTATGGGAAAAACCAATCAGAAACAGTCGTCTCTTCTGGTAAAACAAATTCCAGCAGCGATAATGTTTCCAACAATTCTTCAAAAAGCGCCCAAGGTGTCCTTAACCTAAACGAATCCTCTAGCTCCGTCGAACCAAATTACGACACTCGCTTCAAGGTAGGGGATAAGGTCAGAGTTTCTGTCAACACCAACTTGAGGAGCAAAGCTTCTTCTAGCGCTGAAACGCTCCAAACGCTTTCTTCAGAAGAAAACCTCGAAATAATCGAAGGTCCGACCTCAGCCGACGGGTATTGGTGGTGGAAAGTAAAAATTATCTCCACCACACCGGAAAAAACAGGTGCTTTAGTGGGATTAAAAGGCTACATCTCAGAAGGTTACTGGCTCGAAAAATCTCTCACATCCGCCACCTCTAGCGCTACTCCTTAAGCAAATTTGATTTTTCACTAAAAAATTGACAATCCCTTGCCTAACTGATATATTTCGTAGTTAAATAAAAGAAGAGGAGAGAAGATGAACGCACAAGAAATTTTAACGGTTCTCCAGGAAATTTCAAAACCAGTTACTTTCGTCTACTTGGGTTCATTGATAAAGTACCTCGTAATCTGTTGGCTGATCATATTTGGCTTAAGCGTTCTCTACGCTATCGTCCAAGCCATATTAAATTTCCTAAAAATTTGGTTAGGGGAAAAGCCAAAGAGAAGGGCGTGGAAATTGCTGGCTCGTTTTTTGACTTCAAGCCAAAAGGAACAAGGAAAAAAGACTGGATACGTAGTAGAAAAGGGAAAATTTGGGACTTACGAGATCCCACTGATCCCTGGATATTTAGTTTTCCATCCTGACTTGTTTTCGATAAGTGAGCTAGCCAGTCAATTAGATCCCTTCCTGTTGTCAGCCATAAGCGAAAAACGCTACATCTGTCTTTCGAACACGGCGAGCGATTCTCCCTGGTATGATGCAGTGTTGACCTTTATTTTTCATATCAGGTCAGGAAAAGAACAAGATTTATTCGTAATAGGTAACTGGCATTAAAACGCAAAAAGGAAGGGGGTGAGAAAATGCCCAAACTCATTATCACGGGGAAAAGCGGCGATATTCAGCTGGTTGCGTGGAAAACAAAGGACGTAGAGCGGGGCGATCCAAAGGCACTGGAAACCATCAAGGAAGCAGAAAGGATTGTGGAAGAGGCCAGGCAAAATAGGGTTCCCGTCTTTGCGGGTTACTCTCGAACGAAGATTGAAATGCTCAGGGGCAACAAGATCGACCCAAGGGCAGATGTCCTGATCCTCAGACCACTGGGAGGAGGGTAAGTAACTAAAAAGGTCGGCAAGAAGCCGGCCTTTATTTTTTGCTTAAACGATTTAATTTTAGTCGTGGATTACCACCGGCATTCCGATATCCGCCCAATCATAAATTTCCTTTGCATCCCCAAAATCTAGTTGAATACACCCTCCCGTCGCCGGACTGCCCATGGTCATCGGGTCTCGAGACTTGATTTGGCCGTTTGGCCCAAGCTGGTAGGGAATCTCATGAAAGCCAAAGTTATAATCTCCGTTAACTTTGCCAACCGGCATGTAGTAAGGCATCCACCAATTGTTGAAGTAGGAAATAGAAAGACCTTGTTTTGCACGTATTTTAAATGTACCCGTCGGCGTTTCCCAAGTCAATCCAGTTGAAACGATATAAGTCTTTATCAGCTTTCCGTCCTCAAAACGGTACATCCGCTGCTTAGATTTGTTAACCTCAAGATATTTCTTAGCCAAGCTGCCATCCGTTGATGGCCCACCTTTGAGAGGGAGAATAATGGGGCGGTTAACTTGTTCTCCCGTCGCCCGAAACAGCAGGGCATACTGGATTGCTCTCACCGCTGCCTTTTCTTCCAGCTCTACTGGCAAAGAGGCATAACGGGAAGTAATGTCTTTTAAAAACTCCGTTACTTTATCCGCAGAAACCGAGACGACCCATGTATCCTCCTTTTGCATCACTGTCAAAAAAGCGGCAACCTGTTCCTTCTTTGCTGTCACTGGCTCCCGACCATATTTCACTAGCAAAGAATCATTACTCAACCCCTTAGCCAAGTCTTCAGTCGCTTGGCGTTGGACTTCTTTATCCACATAAGTCGCCGTTTTAAGCTGTACCACCAAACCACTCTGGCTAAAAATTTTTTCCACCGTTAATTGAGCTGCTAGATGGCTTGTATCAACCACTACTTTAGCTTTAGGATCTTGGGCATAAACGTAACCTTCTTCAAAAGAGGCTTGAGGTGCCGAGCTTACTGGTTCTAAGCCTTTATCAATTCCTCGAACCAATTCCTTAAATTTTTCTTGGTCTATCTTGACCAAATCCTTTAAGCTATCCTCCGAAGCTTTCGCCTCTTGAAAGCAATAGATGCTAAAGTAACATTTTTGGGTGTAATTTTTAAGAACGCTGCTGTCAAAAACTACCCCCAAGTCGGCGTAATCTAAGGTGTAACTCTGGTAGGGAAGGTTCAAATAAATCGCTCTATTCTTCGCCTTGTTTAGTGCAGACAAAGCCTGGTCGTAAGAAAGGCCAGAAAGGTTTAATTCGCCAACCTTTACACCAGGCAAAATTTTCACTTCCGCCTTAACAAAGGAAAAGGCAAATAAAACTGAAATAGTTAAAATCCCGATTAAGGTGGTGAAAAAAATTACTCGGGCAAACATCTTAACTTAATTATATGATAATTAAACAAGCAAGGGAAGTCGGGTTACTCTACGTAAAAAGGCCTCAGCGTCCCGATGTAGTTTGTAAACCCTTCTGGCTGTCGGAGAGTCCTACCCGTAATAAAGGTAAATTCTCGATTCGGCCCAACGTAAGGATCATGAATGATCAATGATTTGGCGTCTTTCCCATCGTAACCTCTGATTCCAGTCACGAGCAATGCGTGACCTAAAATGCCGTTATAATTTTGGACATTGAGGATTACAGGGTGCCTATTTTTTAAGGCCTCGTAAATCCCAGTTGGAGTAGGCTCCACTAAAACTGCTCTTTTATCGTAAACCTTAGTTCCAGAAGGCAGGTCATAAAACTGCACTCCCTTGACGTAAACGCTAGTTGGTAATTTATTAATCACGGTCATCAAATTCGTTTCTATCCCTAAATATTTAAATGACATGGCCAAAGAAGCCGGACCGCAAGCCGATTTCATAATGATCTGCTTCGCGCTTTCCGGTAAATCATTATATTGGTTAACGTAAGGAACGTCGAGCTGGACCTCGCTTTGATCGGCAAAATCGATCGCGGAAGAAACCGTCGCCGAACCAATGGCAAAGGAAGTTTGGAAAGGTGAGTTAGCGTCTTGGTTTAAATTTGATTTGGCGTTAAATATGATCTGGTGGGGCTGGGTACTAACGTGAATTAGTCCCGCCAAAAAAATAACTGCCAAAGAAAGGCAGATTGTTCTTTGCTTCATAATCTGGCAGGACGGGGGAAATTTTACCAAAAAATAGGCAAAAAGTCAAACCAAAGGGCGTACTTTCTTGAATCTGAACCTGAAATTTGGTAAAATGAAAAATACGAGCCGGGGTGGCGGAACTGGCAGACGCGCGGCGTTCAGGTCGCCGTGACCGCAAGGTCTTGGAGGTTCAAATCCTCTCCTCGGCACCAGTTTTCGCACCTTTGAAATACAATCAAAAAAGAAAACTGCCCGTCTGAAGCTTTAGCCGAGGAGGGCAACTCTTTACTAATGCTTCGACTGGCAGGCCATTTTTCATTAGTTGCATCGCGGCGCAGCCAAAAGTTTTGAATTTAGTTAGTAATCCTTTAGTAAACGATTAGCATTTGAAGTAGACTTATACTCGATTTTCTGATAAAATATTGTGTCGTAAGCGGACGTGGCGAAACCGGCAGACGCGCAGCCTTGAGGTGGCTGTGGGAGAAATCCCTTGGAGGTTCAAGTCCTCTCGTCCGCACCATTATTCCTGGTCTATCTGCCAATCTTAGTTTTTGGCGTAGTTTGATCCAGAAATTTTAACGGCAACTATTCATCGAGGACAAGTAGCTCAGTTGGCCCAGAGCGCCTCGTTTACACCGAGGAGGTCAGAGGTCCGAATCCTCTCTTGTCCACCATTTTACATTAACAAATCAACGTCCCTGGCTTGTTCAGGGACCTATATGGTAAAATATGTAGGTTAAGCCGAAGTAGCTCAGTGGTAGAGCACAGCTCTGAAAAAGCTGGTGTCGGTGGTTCGATCCCGCCCTTCGGCACCAAAGATTGAAAGCATTGAACCGACGTTGTATAGTATAACAAGGAGTATAATTCGGTTCAATGAATAACTTTAAAGAAAAGGCATTCGAGTTAAGAAGGCTTAAAAAAAGTTACAACGAAATAAATAAGCAACTGGGAATTCCAAAAAGCACGCTATCAAGCTGGTTTAAAACAGACAGGCAGTCTTTAGAAGTTAAGAAAGAGCTCATTAAAAAGGCACAAGATAGTGCAATTAAAAAATTAAAGCAAATGGCTTTAGCTAACAAAGAAAAATGGCAAAAAATTCATTTGGGGTATAGGCAAAATGCCCGTAAAGAATTTTATGAATTTCTTGATCATCCTCTTTTTGCTCCAGGTTTATTAATTTATATAATAATAATTTAGAGCATACAATTCTTGCGGGTATGGTATAGCGGCATTATACATCCTTGCCAAGGATGTGAGACGGGTTCGATTCCCGTTACCCGCTCCAAGGTTATTCGGTAGGCCATGGTTTATCATGGCTTTAATATTATATTAAAAGGTCATTGCGAGAAACGTAGTAACGAAGCAATCTCAAAATGCTCTTACTTTTATTTTTGAAAATTTAATCATTGATAATTCATTAAAATTTCAAATTAAAACATGAGTTACGCACTGTCATTCCCGCGTAAGCGGGAATCCAGAGTAAAAATTATATATATTCCAGATTAGAACCTGTCCCCGACCTGATCAGGGATCGGGAATGACAACTAGAGGTAACTGCGTAATTCCTGTTAAAAATTGAAAATTATCTGATCGTTGGGGAGTGGTGTAGCGGTAGCACGTCTGCCTTTGGAGCAGAAGATCCAAGGTTCGAATCCTTGCTCCCCAGCCATCTAATTTTATCTTGTCCTATCAATGTATTTTCATTTAACGTCAATAATTTGACAGCGTAATTAAAAGGACCTAAAATAGAACCAATGGATCAATCAATCGGCCCTTTGTTACCAACCCAAACCCCTAAGGTATCGTTTAAATTAAGCAAACTTAGTTTACTAAGTATTAGCATAGTTACTATAGTTGTAGTCAGTGCTCTTTTATTTTCTCTTTTTATAAAAGGTACAAAACTAAGGATAATGATTTAAGTAGTCCACAAACAGCTACTACCCCTGCAAAAAGAGTTATCGACATAGATTCCACTAACCCAAGGGTAAAACAGTTAACACCAATTTGTGACACAGGGGGAGGACTGCGTTATTATGGGTTCTCTCTTTCTTACCCCAACATTTTGAAAGAGTGTAGTTGTCAAGGTGACATAGTAAACGTACATGTCAAGGGTACATTAGACGGGGATTGGGAGGGGTGCGACGGAAGTCTAAGTAATGAATGCTTTGAGTTAAATAAAGATATCTATCAATTTTCGTATTCAGAGTATCTCAATGATAAAAACTACTCTAAAAAATTAAAGAAAATAACATGTCCTAGTAATAAATACTAACCCAATCGTTGAATTTCTCTTTTTCATGCAGTAAGCCACCTAATATTAGAACTATGCGAAAAATTTCCTTTAACTGCAGTGAGTTGGGTGGTGGGGCAAATACTAAGGTCATAGGTTCTAAGTGTGTTAACTACAGCCAGCCATTTAATCCTATAGTATCTTAGCCTGAGGTGGTAAATGAATGGACTTCTAGGTAACCCATGGACTGTGACAATCATTGGAGGTTTAATTGTTACAGTATTTGGAGGTTTGGCAGCTACTTGGTTGCTCCGATATGTGTTTGGTATTGATAAAAGTAAAGCCGATAAAACACTTTTGACAACAGATCACCCCTCTCTTCAGATGTCATCAAAAGTAACTTCCGAAGAAAAACAAAGTATTAAACAAACCAGGGATGTCAAAAAAAACTAAACTTTTTCCTCATACTATTATTGAAGAAATTAATAAGCGTCCACCTTACCAGTACGGTTCAGTTGCGGAAAGTTACAGTGGATTAGAGGTAACGTGGAAGTTAACTTTTTTTACTTTAGATAAGAAGCAGGATGGTAAGCTCCTCGTAACATTGAGAGAGACTGAAGAATTTCCATCAGTTTTGATTCTTTCCGAAGTAAATGAAAGTGAATACCCTGAGTTAAAAACAATGAACAAAGGTGAAACTGTAACAATAAACGGCATAATAAATACCGCAAAAGCGTACGGTAGTATTACATTAATAAAGTGTAAACTATCCTTTTAATCATGTCTAAGCCAGCGCCTCAAAATTCTTTTTCAGTAAAGCCAACGCAGATTCGAACTTGCCCCGTAAACTTGGTATAATTCACTCATGCAAATAACAAAGTATCCATTCGTAAATGAGGTGCTTCAAACACTTCTCTCCCAAATACAAAACATTCTTGACCAAAAACTTGTTGGCCTATATCTTTATGGCTCGCTAGTCACGGTGATTTTGATGAAAGTAGTGATATAGACTTAGCGACCGCTTTGTCTGATGATCTTAGTGAAGAAGAATTTAAGAGACTCGAAAAAATGCACAACGACTTAGTAAAGGAATACACAGAATGGAAAGATAAAATCGAAATACGATATATTTCAGTCAGTGCGTTAAAGACTATTAAATCATACACAGGTAAATTAGCTATTATTAGTCCAGGCGAACCTTTTAAAGAAATGGCGATAAGAAAACACTGGCTTACTGATTGGTACGTAACAAGAGAAAAAGGTGTGGCTATATTTGGCCCTTCACCTAAAACAATCATTGAGCCAATTTCAAAGGAAGAATTTATTCAAGCTGTAAAAGAAAACATGAAAGATTGTGATAAGTGGGTCGTAAACATGCGTAGCCGATACGCTCAATCATATGCGATTTTAACCATCTGCCGAGCACTTTATGCTTATACAAACGGGGAGCAACCTTCAAAGAAACAAGCTGCATTATGGGTAGAAAAGAAACTGCCTGAGTGGTCTCAAGTCACTCAAAACGCACTTAAATGGAGGGCCCTTGGAAAAGGCAACCCTGACAAAGATGAGGAAAACTATCACAAAACAAAAGAATTTGTGAATTTTATTAGAAACAAAATATTAAGCGGTTAAGAAATTCACGGACTTTTGATAAACTAATTCGGAGTAGAGAATAGCACTAACCCGATCAAACGCCCGAAAGCCTTCAATAAACCACAGCATGCTATGGTATCCTCGGTGCACGATGTCATAATTCTTGATATAATTTTCTCATGATAAAAAAAGGCAACTGGATAATTAAAAACACTAGACTCCTCTATAAAAACCCTTGGGTAAAATTTAAGGAGGATGAAGTAGTTCGGCCTGATGGTAAAGACGGTATTTATGCTACCGTGGATATCCTACCAGGGGTTGCAGTTATTGCAGTTGATAAAGAAAGACACGTTTATCTGCTGAAAAATTACCAATATGCGATAGAAAAATTTTCATTAACAGTTGCCGGTGGTTCTATTAATAAAAATGAAGAGCCGCTTGATGCAGCTAAGCGTGAGCTAAAAGAGGAAGTCGGATTAGTTGCAGATAAATGGACCTCGCTTCATACGGCAGATGAGGTCACAAGTGGTATTATTAATTCTCATACTAACATGTTTCTAGCTGAAAATTTGTCCGAACAAGGCCAAGCACTGGACGGGACAGAGGAAATTGAGATTCTTAAAATCCCATTATCAAAAGCAGTCGAAATGGTTTTGAATGGTGAAATTACGCATCCCGTTACTGCGTTACTCGTATTAAAGGCTAATTTATTGTTATAAAAAGTCCGACGTAACCACCAGCAACCAACCATATAAAAGGTACAAACTTCGTCCGCAGTTCTCAGCCATAAAAATTTAACTAAATTTTGTCTTGTTGTATCAGTATATTTTTATCTCCCTTAATTCTTCTTGACACGTAACAACATTTCTCGTATCATAAGTGTATGAATAATTGTTCATACGATTGTTGTAAACCTAACAGTAAAGAATTTCAAAGAGTTGTTAGTCATTCTTCTTTACTAAAGATCATCTCCGAAGAAAACCGACTAAAAATACTTTGTATTTTGAAAGAAGGAGAGCACTGTGTTTGTGAAATAATAAATCACCTTTCATTATCCCAAAGCCTTATTTCTCACCATCTAAAAGATTTAAGAGATTCTGATATTGTTTCCGACAGCAAGAAAGGAAACAAGGTCTATTATTCTTTAACAAAAAAGGGTAGAAAGTTAACTGATATTTTATTTAGTTTTGACTAAGGAGAACATTTTATGAAAATTGAAGTTTTAGGTTCTGGTTGCACTAACTGTAAAAAACTTTACGAGTTAACTAATCAAGCGGTTAGGGAATTAAACCTTAAAGCCGAAGTTGATTACGTTACTGATATTCAAAGAATAGTCGAAATGGGAATAATGCAAAGCCCCGTTCTAGCCATTGAGGGGGTTGCGGTAATGACAGGCGCGACAACAGACCTCGAAAAAATCAAAGAGGTAATCCAAAAAGGTAAACCAGATAATGCGGATGCGTGTTGCCAAAACAAAACCTGTCATTGTAACAGTGGTTGCTGCTAATACTTATGGACATCTTCTTTCCAATTCAAATATTTGCTGACTGGATTGTTTATAACTTATTCGACTTAACAAAAGAAACACGACTTGCCGAAAGCTTAAACTTTTTTATTTACGACGCCATTAAAATCCTTCTTTTGCTTGTTGTCATTAACTACCTGATGGCAATCGTGCGGTATTACCTGCCTATCGAAAAATTACGTGATTTTCTAACTAGTCGAAAATTTTACGGGTTTGACCATTTGCTTGCTTCAACATTCGGAGCGATTACGCCTTTTTGTTCCTGTTCTTCCATTCCCTTGTTTATTGGTTTTTTAAAAGCCGGAATCCCTCTTGGTGTAACTTTCTCTTTCCTTATTACTTCACCTTTAATTAACGAAGTTGCAGTGGCAATGTTTATTGGTCTTTTTGGTTGGAAAGTAACATTAGTCTATGTTATTGCGGGGATAATGATTGGAGTAATCGGGGGGTATATTTTAGGTAAACTCAAAGTAGAAAGATATATTGAAGATTTTGTCTGGAAAATTCCAAGTCAGCAAAACAATTCCTTGGAGGAAAGACTCTCAGCTAAGGATTTAGTCAAGCGATTTAACACCGAAACAATGGAGATCACCAAAAAGATTGTTCCTTATGTTTTGGCAGGAATCGCTCTTGGGGCGGCTATCCACGGATATGTTCCTACTAATTTTTTTGAAAAATATATCACCAAAGAAAATCTATTCGCCGTCCCCTTAGCCACTGTTGTTACCGTACCTTTGTACTCAAATGTCACTGGTGTTATCCCCATCATTCAAGCACTGGTCGCGAAGGGTATTCCCTTAGGAACAGCTTTAGCTTTTATGATGGGAACTGTAGGATTATCGTTCCCTGAGGCGATGATTTTAAAAAAAGTAATGAAATGGCAGCTTCTAGCAGCCTTTTTCGGGGTGGTCACTTTTGGAATAATACTAATTGGGTACTTATTTAACTTACTAAATTTAGCTTAACAGTTTTTATATTCATAGTTCCAAGGTAGAAGGTACAAACTTCGTCCGCAGTAGCCAGCCAATATTAGTCAACAAAGGTTAGAGCAGTGCCTTTTTTATTAGCCCGGCCTGTTCGGCCGATACGATGAATGTAGTCTTCGTAATTTTCAGGAAGATCATAGTTGATAACGTGAGTGACGTTATCAATGTCTAATCCCCGAGAGGCTACGTCGGTAGCTAAAAGCACTTTTATCTCGTTATTTTTAAATCGATCAAGAGTTTTTTGACGCTGATTTTGATTCTTGTTGCCGTGAATCGACCCAACCTTAAAACCGCGAAGCGTCAGTTGTTTATTTAGCTTCTCCACACCATGCTTTGTCCGACCAAAAACAAGAACTTTATCAAAGCCTTCACCGATTAACAAATCGTGAAGTTGCTCAATCTTTTTCTCTTTATCGATTACTTTAATGATATCCTGGTCAACATTGCCTGATGTGTCAGCCTGTTTGACCGAAATAGTCACCGGATTATAAACAAAGTTATTCAGGATCTCTCGTACCTTTGGAGAAATTGTCGCCGAGAAAAAGAGTGATTGGCGCTCTTTTGGAAGAAGAGAAATAAAATATTTAACATCGTGAATAAAGCCAATATCAACCATCAAATCAACCTCATCTAACACAAAAGTAGAGTACTCAGATAAACGAAGGCTTCTTCGCTGGATATGATCTTTCAGTCTTCCTGGGGTCGCAATCACAACCCGAGGGTTTCTTTGAAGATCTTGTATTTGACGTTTGATATCCGATCCGCCGATGAGAAGTGCCGAGTAAATTCTCATGTTAGCGCTAAATTCATGCAGCTCTTCTCTGATCTGAAAGGCCAATTCTCGGGTTGGCGCAATAATTAAGGCTTTTTGATCGGGATGTTTGAAAAGTTTATCGATAATCGGAATCAAAAATGCCGCCGTTTTACCGGTCCCAGTATCGGCCAAACCAATTAAATCACGACCCTCTAAGATTGGTGGAATTGCTTGGTCTTGAATCGGCGTCGGATACGGGTATCCCCGCCTAATAATATTTTGTTTTAAGAACCCGTGAATCGCAAAATCCGAAAATTGATGCGCTGGTGCAAAGCTTTCCACTGAAGAAATCTCGTCAGCCTTCCGGATAAAAATATTGACGTCTCGCCCAGCTAGCTTTGATTTTTGTCTGTTATTAAAACTGCCATTGATAGACGATTTTTTTAACGAATTGTTTTTTTGCGATCCGTAACGAATCAAGGCGTTATGGCCCTTTTGACCTGTGTTACCCAGGTTTGATTTATTAAACATAATTAGATATCGGTTGAAGAAGAAAAACTAAAAACCTAAGAGGTTACCTTTAGTGGTCAAACCATAAAAATTTTAGGAGCTACTTGTCAAAAGGTAATCCCGCTAATTCTTTAGCTTTCCTGAAAGAGTTGGCAGTATTCTTGAGGAAGAATCGGTAGGTATAGCTCATATTCTAAGTCAACTTAAAGTGCATTATATCAGAAGGAAAGGGAAAAGTCAAACTATGGGACGTATCCTGCGATAAATACTAAGCTTCGCCAAAATTAATAAAAGCACCATTTCCCACGTAATAGTTAAACGCCGCTATCAGGTCGTCAACACTAAATGTAGGTCTTTGTACCGCTACGTTATGAACAATGTCTATGAGAGTTTGGACCCGCAACGTAAATTTTAGATTTTTTTCCTCAGCGTAACCAATTTCCCCTGCCTTACGGTCATCATTTATAATAATACATTTCGTGTTGCCACTAAAATATTTTACATCTTCACAGTAAAGGGAGCCTCTCCAGAATAGCTTTTCAGCGTGGAGTAACATGTCAGCGAGTTTCTGATCTTTTGTTTGCATTGTTTTATTATACCCTTTTCAGGCTTAAATAGCCAGAGGATGTCCTGGAGTCTGGTACATACAAAAACTGGACTTTCTTAGGAAAATTTGGTACAAGATTCATAAGGCAGCTGACCTCCTTTAGGAGAAACTAAAAAGTGTTACTCGTCTAACATTTTTAGTATGTCAGCTGCTTTTTTGATTGTCAAATCAATCCTTAATTAGTTTTGTACCAAGCTCCAAACCTATAGTTGACTTTTGCTGTTTTTCTGCTAAAATATAGCCACAAAATGACGAGGTGAGAGAAATAGAGAAATGGAAAGAGCATATGCAGGGTCGCAGTATAAGAAAATGGTAGCGACTCAATGTCGCCAACGAAGTAGAAGCATAGTACTTGCTTCAGATCTAGATAACACTTTAGTCATTTCCTGGGGAAACAGAGTAAGCAGTCAGGAATTAATGAGATTTCTTAAAGAGAAGAGTATTCCGCTACTTATCGTTACAGGAATTGATATCAAGCAGATTTTATCGCGAATAAGCACTGGAGAGGTGCCTTTACCTCAGGCTTTTTCCTCAGATGTAGGCACCAATCTCTACTTTCTACATACGACTAAACCGCACTCAAGTGAGGAGAGTATCTCATCGGTGCTTCCGTCAGACGAAACTGTTTGGTTCGTCAGAGATCGGTTGTTTGATCGGGTTATTAGGGAGACTGGTTACAACCGACGTCGGTTGGTCAAGGAGTGTTTGCAAATAATCCAGGAGTACTCTGAGCAGGATCAGTATAAGGAGCAATTTGAAGATCGCCTAGACTTGGTTTTCCAAACAAGTCTTGAGGAAGAGAAAAATTTCCTAAACGGTGGAGATGTTCCTCGGGGTTGGGATTGGAAGATAAGTTTCTGGTTTTTTGATAATACACGAACACTTGAAAAAGCTGCTCGACTGGCAAAAACAATTCGAGGAAGACTTGGTCAAGAAGTAGTGGTCTGCGAAGAAAAAAACTACAACAGCCGACTGGGACCAGAAGATAGACGACGAAAGTACAATCTTGATCTTTTACCAGTTACTAAAGCTGTAGTAGTTAACTACGTTGCCTTATTATCTAAAGCAAGAACGGTTGCAGTAGCTGGAGATTCAGGAAATGACGCCGAAATGCTTTTAGACTCAGGTGATCTTAAGATTGTGGTTGGTGGTTATACTCAAGAATTAATCGATCGAATAAAGATAGCGTTTCCATCAAAAGATTCTGCTCTTGAAAATGGTTGGTTCGAAGCCAACAAACGTACATGGTACGTTGAAAGGCGCTTATCTAGAAGGCGGGGGCCACAAAGCATCCTTAACGCTCTCAAACAATATTTTAGCACCGCAGGCTAACACCTTCGGTGCTTTTTTATCTCTCAAAAAGGAGCAACGCCAAATTCCGCAAAAAGAAAGGTAAAAATGTTGACAGTTATTGTTCCAATGGGAAAAAGAGAAATTCCAACCGGAACATTTTAGTCGATATCATGGCAATCAAACTTCTCAAGGTTAATTTTGAATAGTTTAACTTAAACAATAGTGAGTAGAGAGATGGGGTAAAGAGACCAATTAAAGATTCTAAACGTGTTGGCCCCGATGTTAACATCTGTGATTCTACATTCTACGAGTCGAATGTTCTGAGTGTAGTCGAAGGACAACATGACCTTTTATCTTGTTCTATTAATATATTTCTCTCCCATATAATTCAAGGCATTGCATTCATAATTTTAATATGTTTAGCTAAGAGTAAAATAAGATCCCAAGCCAACTTCATTGGAAGTAAGCTTGGGAAACGTCCACAGCCACTAGTCGGCTGTCGTAGCGACATGATAGTGAGGAGCGATAAGCACAGCGAGTTGCTCTCGGCTTTCCTCACTGACAAAGCCCTCGCCAATTTGGGCCACTGAAAAAGCCCGCCGAACCGCCTCTCTAACCATCTTGTAGTTAAGACCGTGATTGGCGGCAACTGCAGCTTTTTCGAGAGCTGTGATCGTTCGTTCGGCATAACCCTGATATTCGTCAGGGTTACAATCTTCACCGAAGTAACATCTAAGGGGATCAACCTGATTGTAAGCCTCAAGCACTGGATAGTGCTCTTTGAACTTCCCCTTCAGGTAATCCACAACTCTTCCCGCCGGCTCTGCTTGGTCAGTTGGTCGTAGCCAGTTGATACTTGGCATACCTTTCTCCCTCCTATTGTTATTGGTCTTTATTCTATCAGTTTGTTTAGTTCTTGTCAAAAAACTACAGGACAATAGCTGTTTATTCATTTGTAACCTGTTATAATAATCAGTATGATCATTACTAAAGCTGAACCATACACATTAGAGGAAATTGAAAAGTTGAAAGAACAATTCGGGGCTTATATCAAAACAGTCATCGATATAAAAAGAAAAGTCTGCTCGGCTGGGATGGACAGACATTTCGAGGGAGAAGAAATACTACTAAAACAAGGCTCCAAACAATCAGATATTTGGGGTGGGGGAGTCGATTTAGAAACAAAAATAGTCGATTTTAACTCATTTATTAATATTAGACCAAATCAAAATAACCCCAGTAACGAAATCCTTGACCCTCAAATTCGGGAACTTTACGAAGACCTAACCAAACATTTTTTCAAGGAAATCCTATGAGCAAGCGAGATTTACAAACACTTGGCGCTTTAGCCATGGACCTTAAAAGAGCCTCTTTAGGGTTATACCGAGGCTCAATGAAAATGGCAGAAAAGTTCGAAGAAGAAGCCTTAAGCAGAGAAAACGAGTTAAACCAAAACGAACTTGCTCCTTATATCAAAACAGTCCTTCAAAAAACTAAAAGCGTTATGAAAAGCGACAACAAGGACCAAAAAATGGAACACCTACTTACTTATAGTGTAATTTTACAAAATTACGTCCAACGCGAGCTGGACGCTCAAAAGTAATAGTGACAAACCTCGCCTGTAGCTTCAGCTATAATTTTCCACCGTTTTTAGCCTCAAAATTTTCCGAATTTTTACACGAGTTACGCATTTATGTCATTTCGAATCCGTCAGCTGACGGATGAGAAATCTAGCGAACTCCGATTTTATCGGAAGAAGCGTTTAAGCGTAAATCCTGTTTTTAATTAACCCTTACAGAATTCGAACTTTTTTCTTGAAAGTGGTATAAATTATTTAATGAAAATTTTTAACCAAAAAAGAGATCTTTCGAAAATTTACCTTCTTATCGCCTTTTTGTGGAGCTTATCGGTCGAGGTCGCGCCCACTTTTGGTGGTGAGCGAACCTTTGGGTCTTTCCTAACGATTATTCCTGTTTATTTGATTTTATCTCTTGTCTTTTACTTTCTCTACAAGTTTTTTAATCAATGGTTGGTTATTACTTTTGGCGCCCTTCTGGGGCTGGTAATGGAATTTTCCTTCATGCGACCGGAGGAAATTCCCTTCGGCAATATTCACAACCAGCAATTTTTGGCCGGGATTTTCTTTCTCTTGGCTTGGTCGGTAATCACTGGGGTGCCTTATTTCATTTTCCTTTGGTCGAATAAATCGAAGAGAAACTTTTTGGTGGCCTTAATCATTCCTCTACTCGTCCTCAGCCTGATCGTTTTTAAACTTGCCACCTAAGGTAATCCGCTCGTCAAAGATGAAAAGGGTCAACGATAAGATTACTCCTTCCTTTTGTTCCCTCAACACATTCTCTTTAGAAAAGGGGCCTGCCAAGAGAGATGACAGGCGCAAAAACAATGCGACTGAGAAGCACTAAGACGGTCCCATATTTCCCTTCATCTATGCAGCCTGTTCCACAGCCAAGCAAAGACCCACCCGATGGCACAACCAAACAAAAACGTCACGACAACCAAGGTCAGCGCTTGGAGGAAGGTGAAGCCGGTGACCGTAAAGGGGTTGGCGAGCATGTGCATCCAGAAAACGAAATTCAGGATTGGCTGGGCAACTGCAAGTAGAACGAGTAAACTCCAGAGAACATGCCATCCACTAATAAACAAGCCAAACGTCAGAGCAACTTTTCTCTCATTAAGTCCCTTCATTTTATTCTCCTCTCCATATTCTAACTTTAGCCCAAACCTTTACTATTTAGAATATTATGCAAATACTAATAGCATAAGAACTTTATTTTTTCAAGAACGAGAGAACCACCTGAATGAAAGATAGTAGTGATTTTATTTTTGATCGAAATATCAAGGTCGAATTAGTCACTAAATACATAAAACTAATTTAGCAACTATTCTATCAACAATGCAACAGTCTGTTGCGCTCGTGTTAATTGTTGGTTACATTAATGGAAAATAAAGGAGGTAGAAATTATGATGTGGGATTGGGGTAATAATCCGATAGGTTGGATTGGTTTCGGTCTAGGCTGGATTTTTATGGTTATCTTCTGGGTCTTGATTGTCATTGCCGCAATCGCTCTAATCAGATGGTTACTCAAACAAGGCAAAGAAGAATATCCAAAGGATTCTGCGCTAAAGATTATAGAGGAACGATACGCCAAAGGCGAAATTGATAAAAAAGAATTTGAGGAAAAGAAAAAGGACTTAGGCCGATAGTATGAATGACATTTTTAGAATAAGGCATTCAGTTCGAAGTTATCAAGATCAAGAAATCGGTCCAGAAAAGCTGCAAGAAATCTTAGACGCGGCCGATTCTGCCCCCTCTGCTGGAAATCTAAAGGCGCGAGAAGTTGTGGTTGTAAGAGATCCAAAAGTAAAAAGAGAGTTAGCGGAGGCAGCGATGAATCAGGGATTCATCACCGAAGCTCCAGTAGCTCTAGTTTTCTTTACTGTTCCTTCTCGCTCAGCTCAAAAATATGGGCAGCGTGGTCAAGAACTTTACGCTTTGCAGGATGCCACCATTGCGGCAAGCTTTGCCTGGATGCAGGCGGTAATGCTCCACATATCCAGCTGCTGGGTCGGGGCTTTCGATGAAGAAGCTGTAAAAGAAATTTTAAATATCAAGGGCGAGGAGCGGCCGATTGTACTCATGCCCTTTGGTTACTCGGCTGAAAGTTTAATGGCATGAATCTTCTTTTTGTTGGCGATATCATGCTCGGACGTCTCGTTAATGATGCGTTAAAGCAACAGCCTCCGGAGTATCCTTGGGGTGACACCTTAAATATTTTAAATGAGGCTTTTTTTCGAATCTGCAATCTTGAGTGCGTCATTTCCGATCGAGGAAAACCCTGGACAGTTACCCCCAAAGTTTTCCACTTTCGAACCGATACCAAAAATATTGAAGTCCTTAAAACGGCAGGCATTAATATGGTTTCCTTCGCCAATAACCACATTCTTGATTTCGGCAATACAGCAATGCTTGACACATTAAAAACTTTAAAAGAAGCTGGAATTTGGGCTGCTGGGTCAGGCAAAAATCTTTTCCAAGCCTCACGACCGATAACTTCTCATCTAGAAGGGAAAAGAATTAGCTTAATCGCATTTACAGATAACGAACCAGCTTGGGAAGCAACGAAAGAAAAGCCGGGGATTTTTTATGTGCCCATTAATCTAAAAGATGCTCGAGCGGACTTTCTTTTGGAAGTAATTCAGGAAACGAAGAAGACAGTAGATTTTTTAATTGTTTCCGCTCATTGGGGACCAAATTGGGGTTATACTCCACCACCCGAACATATTCCTTTTGCTCATGCCTTAATTGAAGCAGGGTCAGATGTTGTTTTTGGTCATTCGGGCCATGTTTTTCGAGGAATTGAAATTTATAGAAATAAGCCAATTATTTATGGCGCTGGCAATTTCATCGACGATTATGCCGTGGATGAAATTGAGCGAAATGATCAGTCCTTCATTTTCACTCTCGAAACAAACTTCGGAGAGATTTTTCAACTAAAACTTTACCCTACTATCATCGCCGATTTTCAAGCTAGATTGGCTAAAGATAGGGAAGCCCATGAAATTGCTCTTAAGATGCAAGAACTTTGTGCTGAATTCAAAACAGCCGCCGAGTGGAATGATAGAAAGCGTTACCTTGAAATCACTCTCTGACTAGTTTGTTTTTTCCTCTCCCTGAATTCACTACAATTTCTAATATTAACCTTATGTATTTTAAAGATAGAGCAGAAGCTGGAGATAAATTAGTTGATTTCCTTGTAAAATACCGCAATCAAGCGGTCATCGTTTATGGACTTCCGCGGGGCGGGGTAGCAACGGGAGCGCAAATCGCTAAAAGACTTACAGCTCCTCTGGATCTAGTTATTGCTCGAAAAATTGGTCACCCAGAAAATCCTGAATACGGAATTTGCGCGGTGGCGGAAAATGGAGACCGAGTCTGCAACGAGGCAGAAGTTGCTTTTGTCAACAAAAGTTGGCTGGAAGAAGAAACGGAAAGGCAACGCCAAGAAGCGAAAAGAAGACGTTTGATCTACCTTTCAGGTCGAGAACCTTTGTCAGTCAAAGGAAAAACAGCGATTATCGTCGATGACGGTATCGCCACTGGCCTCACGATACGAGCGGCCATTAAGGAACTCAAACACCGAAAACCAAAGAAAATTGTCGTGGCAGCCCCAGTCGCCCCAAAGGATACCGTCCTGCAACTCAAGTCAGAAGTTGACGAAGTAGTCGTCCTTTACGCCCCAGTCGATTTCTTTGGAGCTATCGGCGATTACTATGAATACTTCCCTCAGTTAAGCGATGAGGAAGTAGTCAAGATTATGGAATCTTTCAAATAATGTTTCTTTTTACCTTTCCTCTATATGAACAAATTGCCAAAGCTTTGGATCAACTACCTGGAATTACTTTTAGCTATTTTTCCGTGAATCGTTTTCCAAACCAAGAAATGTTTATCACGACCCAAGATAGTGTTGCCGAAAAAGATTGTTTTATTCTTGGTTCAATCGCTCCTCCCGATCAACAACTAATTTCAACTTTGCTTTTGGCTCACACGCTTAAAACTGAAGGGGCTCGGGAAGTTAGTCTCGTTCTGCCTTATTTAGCTTACAGCCGTCAAGATAAAAAAGAACTCGGGGAAAGCTTCACGACGGCTTGGATCGGGCAGATATTTCAAGCTTCAAAAGTGGATCAAGTGATCACGGTCGACGTTCATAGCCCTTTAGATAAGCGTCTCTTTCCGATGCCTTTAATTTCTCTTTCTCTGGCGAAAGTTTTCGCGGAAGAAATTAACAATCTCGGATTAGTAGACGCTACGTTAGTGGCCCCAGACGAAGGAGCGATCAATCGCATTCGCGCGGTGGAAATGTTACTAGGAACTAGAAAACCAATCACGTATTTTAAGAAAGAAAGGACTCCGAATGGACTAGAACTAACTTTACACGGCGAGGTATGTTCAAAAGTAGTAATTATCGATGACATTTTAGATACAGGAGCAACACTGGTTGCCTGTAGTGAAAAGCTTAAAGCAGTTGGGGTAAAAAGAATTATCATTATGGTCGCCCACGGTTTGTTCATCGGAAATCTATGGCAAAGATTATGGCCGCTTGGGGTAGAGCAGGTCTATTGTACTGACACTATCCCACCGGATTTACAACCTGTTTCAGATAAAATCATCATTCTTCCTGCAACTGCCTCGTTATTGCAAGAAGAATTGAGAAAACAAACCGTCTAAAATTTGGAGGTAATTTATGAGTTTAGTCAGTATCCCAGCAGATTCTATCACTTTAGAAGGAGATCTAGAAATTCCCAAAGACGCCAAGGGAATAGTAATTTTTGCTCATGGTAGTGGCAGTAGCCGTTTTAGCCCAAGAAATAACTTTGTGGCCAAGGTTTTGCGAGATGCTGGAATTGGCACTCTGTTATTTGATCTCTTGACCGAAGAGGAAGACCGGATTTACGAAAATCGCTTTAATATTGCTTTGCTTACCCAACGGCTTTTGGCGGCGACAAAATGGGTCAAGGAACAAAACCAAACTAAAAATTTGCCCATTGGCTACTTTGGCGCCAGCACCGGCTCAACCGCCGCTTTGAAAGCGGCAGCTTCTTTGAAGGCAGAGATTAAAGCGGTCGTTTCCCGAGGCGGTCGGCCGGACCTGGCCGAACTAGATTTAACCAAAGTTCAATCACCAACCCTTTTGATTGTAGGTGGAAGTGATGAGGTAGTTCTTGGACTCAATCAAGAAGCCTACGAAAAAATAAAATCAGTCAAAAAACTAGAAATTGTTCCCGGAGCGACCCACCTCTTTGAAGAACCAGGCACTCTCGAAGAAGTTGCCCGATTGGCCGCTCAATGGTTCAAACAACATTTAGCTAAAGGTAAGACTTAGATTTCAATTTCTTAAGCTCCCTTTCTCGCCTGTACCTTTTTTCTTTTTTTATTTGGGAAGGTTTTTTGTACCTTTCTCTTTCTCGAAATTCTCTAATGATACCTTCCTCAAAAACTCTTTTTTGGAATCTTCGTATTAGTTGCTCGACATTTTCTCCTGGTCTTTTTCGAATAACCAAAGCCATGCATAATCAACTTCCCTTCATTTAAACTCCCAGCCATTTTGCCTTAAGCCTCGAATAAATATTTGAGCCGTCTTTGGACCAACTCCTTTAAACTTTTGCAAAAGTTTGGATAGCTCATTAACACTTTTTGCCTGTTTCAAAAGATTAGTCATAGTTCCATATTTTTCCTTAAACTCCTGTGCCACCTCTAAGAGTTTTGTGGCCGTTGACTCGTCATAGCGCACATAATGGCCTCTATCTAAAACCTTAACTAGTTGATCCCATCCAGCTTGTAAAATTGCGTCTGGACTTGTTAAGCCTTCTTTTTCGAATTCAAAATAAGTTCTTCCCGCCACCTCTTGTTGAATGGGTTTGCTAAACAATAGGCAAGCTAAAAACCACTTGAAAACTTCCTCTTCTTTTTTAGAAGCTAAATCAATCCCTAAATCTTTTGCAGTTATCCTTTCTTTCCTTTTATACTCCATCTTCCACTCGTTAATTTGATAAAAAACGCTTCTATATCCTTTCGAAAGTAGGGTACCTTTGGTAAAAACTAAAGTACCCTACTTTCTCATGGGAATAGTTTACCCATGTTTGCTTACTTCGTTGATTTTTGAGTTGGTTTACTCGGTTGCTCGGCCACTTGAAGGTTTGTCTCAACTTCAGTTACACCGATACTCCAAAAGGCATCGGCGTAGGCAAGGAACTGACTCCGACGGCTATTAACTGTTCCTGAAAGTTTGGCGACGCCGCCTTCTACTTCCACGTCAATATTATTTTTATCTCTGGTCGGAATAAAAGGGTCGAGGTCAATGTTATCCCTAACATAAGAAGCGATTTCTGCGTCATCGATCGCTCCTCCAGGCATCACATACGTTGGCGCACCAAATGGCCCATAAGCAGGAGCGCCCCCGTAAGGCGGCATTCCCGGACCCATTGCCCATGGATTCATCCATCCCCCATTCATGTCAAACACCTCCTTTCTCTAAGATGATTTTTATCTTCCCTACGAACTATTATGCAATTCATGTTAATTAATTGGGACTTGCTGGTCAACAAACAAATCGACCCAAGGTGGAAATGTGAGAAGACTTCAAAGGTAAACTTGTGAACCAATGGCCAGTATGCCTCTTGGTTTATCATTTAGGAACCATTTACTCTTTTGATAGAAAATGATCCAATTTTTAATTTTATTAATTTTTGGCTATCTTGTCGGCTCCTTCTCGCCGGGATACTCCTTTGGTAAAATCATTAAAAATATTGATATCCGTCAGTTTGGTAACGGTAATACAGGGGCCACAAATACTTATTATTTTGTTGGGCCAGTTTATGGCTTCCTCACCGCTTTGATTGATATTCTCAAAGCCAGCCTCATCTACTACTTCAGCCTTTCGAAGTTGAATGCAGACTTAGCCATCTTGCCCGGCTTGGCAGCGGTCTTCGGCCATATTTTTCCTTTTTACCTTAGATTCAAGGGAGGGAGGGGAGCGGCTCCATTGATCGGCCTAACAATCACCACTCTTTTATTCACCCACTCCATATTCGCCCTTCTTTTAGTGATTGTGGCCACGATCTCCCTTATTTACATCTCAGGATATCCCACTTCTTATCCAATACGTCAAATTTTAAAACTTGGCGCTCTTATTTTCCCTTTAAGCCTCATATCGCTTCCGAGAACACCCTTGCTGATTTTAGTTGGTTTAATTCTAAGTGCTTCGCTGGCCTTTGACTTCCTTCGGCTATTTAATCAAAGAGTTAATCAGTTGTATCTAAAATTAACCCTTTTTGCTAAGCCGAAGGAACAAGCCCGATTTTCCGGAGCCACTTTTCTGCTTCTGGGGGTCTTCTTGGTCCTTTGGATCTTTTCTAAAGAGATCGCCATTCTCTCGCTTTCTTTATTTATTGTTGGGGATACCTTGGCCCCCTTTGGGCGACCTTTCCTGCCAATCCGTCTCCTTAACGATAAAACCTTAGGCGGGACTTTGGCCTTTTTCGCGGCTTCTTTTCTCACTGGTCTTTTTCTGGCGTCGCTGACTCCTCTAGTCTTATCGCTAAAAATGATCTTAGCCGTCTCCATACTAACGGCTTTTTTTGAGCATATCTCATTTTTCCTTGACGATAACTTTTTCGTTCCACTTGCTACCGCAACTATATTAATGCTCATCTCCTCGTTTACAACAGTTTGAAAACCCTAGCATGTCACTTTAGCTTATCGTTAACTTGATCTAGAATTTATTGGTGTATGGTTATTATGTTTTGTGGAATACCTGGGTGTGGTAAAACGACAATTGCAAAGCAACTAGTCGAAAACCTTCAGAAAGTGGGAACAGTAAAACGCTTTACTTCGGACGAATTAAAGCCTCCTGTTTATGAAAAATTTTTCAAGTTACTTAAAGAAAATTTGGGAAAATTTAATTTTCTCATCTTTGATGCCACTTTTTATAAAAAGAGGTGGCAAAAAAAGTTAGTTGCACTGGCCAAAGGAGAAAAAGCCATAACGGTGTACGTCTATTGTTCTCTGAAAACGGCAATCGAGAGAAATAAAAGTCGAAAATCTCACATTCCTGAACAAGCAATTCGGTCTATTTCAAGAAAGATGGAAGCGCCGGAAAATCCAGAAGTTATAATTAACACCGAGAGCCTAAGTACAAATGAATCGGTGGAGGAAATAATCAAAGAGATTAAAAAGGTCACTTGACATGAAACTTTTCGAGCTGGCTAAAACATTTGAGAGTATTGAAGCGACTAGAAGTAGACGCCAAATGTCTACCCTTTTGGCTGATCTTTTCCGACGTGCCGACCCAAGGGAAGTCAAAATCATACCTTACCTGATACAAGGCCGATTAGGGCCTCCATACAGTGCCCCTGACATGGGTATTGATGAGCGTCGTCTAACTGAAGGTATTGCCCGGGTAACCAACCGAAGTCTTGAGGAAACATGGTCTCTTTATAAAACATTAGGGGATTTTGGTCTAGTGACCGAAAGGCTATTACCAGAGCGAAATAAAACTCTTTCAATTGAACAAACTTACGAGAAGCTTGTTAAAATGGCCCAAACGTCTGGTCCTGGTTCAACTGAAGTCAAAAATAAACTTTTGGTCGAGCTTTTGACCCAACTAAATAGGCTCGAAGCGCGATACTTAGTAAGGATAGTACAAGGCAAGCTTAGATTAGGGGTAGGTGACGCGACCATCCTGGATGCTTTGGCGGAGAGTGTCGGAAACTTAGACCTTCGTCCAAAGATTGAGCGAGCCTACACTTTTTCGTCGGATCTTGGTTTGGTCACCTATATTCTTAGAACTAAAGGGATCGAAGGGGTGGAAAAAATTGGTCCGACTCCTGGCCGGCCAATTTTACCCGCCTTAGCGGAGAGGCTTCCCTCATCAGAAGAAGCCATAAAAAAGCTTGGCCGCCTCATCGCCGAGCCAAAATATGATGGCTTGAGACTTCAGCTTCACAAGGACAGAGATAAGGTTTGGCTTTTTACCCGAAGGCTTGAAAATATCACTCAGGCACTTCCAAGCCTCCAACAAGGAGGAGAGACTCAAGTTTTAGCGATGCAAGCCATACTGGACGGTGAGGTTATCGGTATCGACCCTAAAAGCGGAAAATTCTTACCCTTCCAACAAACAGCCAGGCGCCGGCGAAAATACCAAGTCGAAAAGATAGAGCTTCTCTATCCTACGCGTTACTACATTTTTGATCTGCTCCTTCTCAATGGTCAAGATTTAACCTCTAAACCTTTTCGAGAACGGCTTTTACTACTCAAAAAAGTGATAAAAGAAGCATCTAATGGGCCAATCTTTATTACCCCTCGACTTGAAACCGAGAATCCAGGAGAGCTGGAAAAATTTTTTGTTCAGATGCTCGAACAAGGCTTGGAAGGAGTCCTAGTAAAACGTCCAGACGCTCCTTACCATGCAGGCGCTAGGCTTTTCAACTGGGTAAAGCTTAAGCGAGGGTACGGAGCAAAACTGGCTGATACTTTCGATGTAGTGGTCGTGGGTTACTTTAAAGGCCGAGGAAAACGAGCAGTTTTAGGCATTGGTTCGCTCCTTTGTGCGGTCTGTGATCCAAAAAATGATCGTTTCCGAACCGTTTCTCGGGTCGGTTCTGGGTTGACCAACGAAGAATGGGGGCAATTCCGCGAAAGGCTTGACTTAATCAGTGTCCTCCAGCGACCTCGGCAGGTTGATTCTTTGATTGAGCCTGATGTTTGGGTCGACCCTCGTTACGTGATAGAAGTTATTGCTAGCGAGATCACCCGAAGTCCTAGACACACTTGCGGCAAAGTGGGTAAAGAAAAGGGATACTCTTTACGCTTCCCTCGATTTTCTCGAATAAGAACCGATAGACGAGCGGAAGATGCAACCACTGAGAAAGAGGTCATTGATCAATATTTAAATGCTCATCGGAGATAAGACAAAGTGGAATATGTTCTGATCGGAGAAGAGCAAACATTCTGATCATGGATATAGAGTTGCCTGTTTAGTGTCCGACAACCGCTCTTTTCTCTAAAAACAAAGTAACTACAACAAGGGTAAGCGCCGATAGTACTAAACAAAACTGAAAAAGCTTAGAAATTGCATGCTGTAAGTTCGTTTACAGATCTTCTCAAAGGTTTTATCTTAATAGTTAACCTATTGAGACTCTTAACATGAAACCATTAATTGAAATCTCTTGTCCGCCTAAACATTTGAAAGATTATTCAATTTTCACTCCTAAAGTAGTGGAGCGGGTTTCTAAACTTGCCAAAAATCTGCAAGGGGTCAGAGTAACGCACGTGAACGCCACGGCTGTCGGCGGGGGAGTAGCCGAAATGCTCCGCTCCCTCATTCCTCTCCAAAATGACATCGGTTTTAGCTCCAAATGGTATGTTATTCCACCAAATGAAGAATTTTTTAACGTTACTAAAGAAATTCACAATTTCCTACAGGGAAAACCGGGGAACTTAACTAATAAGCAGAAAAAAATTTATTTAGATTATAACAAAAATCTGGCCAATCTTCTTTCTGAAATAAAAACCGATATTTTAATCATTCATGATCCTCAACCCGCCGCCGCTTTATCATTCCTAAAACAACTACCTTCAGTGTGCCTCTGGCGCTGCCATGTCGATACCACGGATCCCAATCAATCAGTTTGGAACTTTCTGGTCCCTTATCTAAGAATCTATAATCCAATAGTCTTTTCCACGTCTGAATTTGTTCCACACGATTTTAATCAGGACCAAGTTAATATCATTACACCCGTAATCGACCCACTCATAGACAAAAACCGTCTTACCAGCAAAGCCGAAGCCAAAAACCATCTTCAAAAACTGGGAATAGATGTTAGTAAACCACTGGTTACACAAGTTTCTCGACTCGATCCTTGGAAAGATCCGATTGGGGTAATCGACTCTTTTTTCTTGGCTAAAAAAGCTATCCCCAAGTTGCAATTAGCCTTAGTAGCCCAAACGGCAGACGACGACCCAGAAGGTATTAAAATTTATCAAAAGGTTAGAGATTATATTAAAGGCAAGAAAGATATACTTTTATTAGTCAACTTACCAGAAAACGATTTAGCAGTAAATGCTTTTCAAACTGGCTCTGATATGATACTACAAAAATCCATCAGAGAAGGGTTTAGCCTAGCCGTTACCGAAGCAATGTGGAAAGGTACGGTCGTCATCGGCGGAAACGTGGGGGGAATCAAGGCTCAGATTCAAGACGGGGTAAATAGCTTTTTAGTTAATTCGATCGAGGAAACCGCGCAAAAGATCGTTTACGTTCTCAATCATCCGGAAGCAGCTCAGAAAATTTCCGCGGTTGCCCACCGCTCTGTCCAGTCCCAATTTTTAATTCCCCACAAACTCTTAAATTACGTCCAACTCTTCAAAAAAATTCTCTCACCTGGAAGTAAACTACACAGGTAACCGAAGTATGTCAGTATATTTTCTCGTTGCTGTCCAGGACCTGATAGATCCCGTAACACTTGAGTGGTTAATGAGGGGAATGTATAGTGGCTCGTATATGCGAGCCTACAAGATCTTACCAAAAAGTGAATATGTTCATGCAGTTAGTTTATCGAAA
>JAMCZT010000014.1 GCA_023485445.1 Patescibacteria group bacterium | reverse complement strand
TTGGCTATATTTTTCAAAACTTTCATCTTCAACCAACCTACAATTGCATCCAAAACGTGGCCTTGCCCTTGGTTTTTAGTAAAATTGACCGAAAATCTAGAGAGCAAAAAGCCAAAGACTTACTTGCCCTCGTTTTGCTTTCAAACCGTCTAAAACATAAGCCAAGTGAACTCTCTGGGGGTGAGAGACAACGCGTCGCTATCGCACGAGCCTTAATCAATAGCCCGAAAATAATCTTAGCTGATGAGCCAACTGGAAATTTAGATTCTAGCACCGGTCAATTGATCGTAGAAATCCTAAAAAGCTTACACAAGGAAAGAAAAATTACTTTAATCGTGGCTACTCACGACCCCGAGGTTTCCCGCCACGCTGATAGAGTAATTTGTTTAAGAGATGGTAAAATCACGGAATGCCGAACAAATCAGGAGGGGCAAAAGAACAGCTTTTTTATCAAAAAAGGAAAAGAAATTATCGCTAAGAGCTTATGAGATTATCAGATTACCTTTTAATTGCCTTAGATAGCATGACCAAGCGAAAATTAAGAACTATATTAACCATTTTTTCAGTGGTTATCGGCTCGTCTTTGATTACCGTAATGGTCTCCTTTGGTACGGGGGCTGAGGATTTTATAACTAACCAGTTTACCTCTTTTGTTCCACTCGATACCATTCACGTTGCGGCAGACCCAAATTTTGGTAAAGTCGCCTTAGGACTAGGTCAATTAGGGGCACCTCCTCAGGAAGTCACGAATGAAACATCATTGCAAAATAAACAGAGCCGGCGACTAAACGAAACAGATATCAAAACGTTAGAAAAACTTCCCTATGTTACTCGAGTAGATGAACCAGTTAATGTCAGCGCGAAATCAGTTCGCCTAGAAGGCACTGACAAAAGTTATGAAGCCGATATCGAAGCAATTACTTCCTATAAGCTCGAGAAAATAAAACTCATGGCTGGGAATTATTTTGAAGAAGGAGACCAGGGAAAAGCCATCATTGCTTACCAATATTTAAACGTTTGGGGATTTAACTCTCCTAAAGAAGCTCTCGGAAAGAAGATTTATCTTAATACTCAACAAATTACCGATTTCCTAGAAAAAGGGCAGGAAAAAGTATTTCCATTTGAAATTGTCGGGGTGGCTGAAAAATCTTTGGCTTCAACCCAAATCCTTCTTTCGCTAAAAGATGGAAAGGAAATTGCTCGTTTCGTGAATAATAATCCTAGTCTTTATACGTCGGGACAACCTATTGATTTGGCTATTGTCAAAGTCAGTGATCGCCAATATATTGCAAAAGTAACCCAAGAGATAAGAGATTTGGGCTACGGAGCCCAAACTCCAGAAGATATGCTTGGCACCATCGGACAAATTTTTAAAGTGGTTGAGTTCATCTTAAGTCTTTTGGGAACCATCGCCTTAACAGTTGCTTCGCTAACCGTCATCAACACCCTCATAATGTCCACTTATGAACGCACCTCCGAAATCGGTCTAATGCGTGCTTTGGGAGCAAACCGAGGAACAATCCGTTTTCTTTTCATCTTCGAGGGGAGTTTAATTGGCTTTTTAGGTGGGGTCATCGGTGTAGGAACCGGCTACCTATTTGGGCAGGTCATAAATGAGTTGGCTCATAGCAGCTTCTTAAAAGACTTTCCTTCCCTTGATATCTCCACTTTTCCTCTTTGGTTAATGCTTCTTTCCGTCGGCTTATCCACCTTTATCGCCCTTTTGGCCAGCTTTTATCCTGCAAACAAGGCCTCACGTCTTGATCCGATTGACGCGCTTAAAACCGAATAACGTAATCTTTCCAAAACCACACGTAACTTTAGCTAGCTTCGTTTAAATACTAACTTTTCTCTTCCTGTCTTAAGTTTTTTACTTTGAGAGTAGGGGGTAATTGTTTGGTGACAAGCTTTCTCTGAAGTGTTAATAATTGATCAAAAGCCGAAAGGAGGGCTTCAAGAGTGGGAGAGATCAAACTTAAGTGGTTATTTGCTCCTCTGATTTTGGTGTTTCTGTTGAGTCCGTACTTTTCAAAGAAAGTGGAAAGTTACCCAATGAATCGGATGGGTCCATTAACCGTAGAAGCTTTAGTCGCAAGAGGAACGCAAGAGACAGGAATTGGGAATATCCCCGTCAAGATCCGTTTAGACAACGGCCAAATCAGCGAAAGTACGGGTCAAACCAACGAGAAAGGGAAAATTGTTTGGAGTTTTGTGGTTAGTGATGAAGCAAGAATTAGGGTCTCCCTCGACCAAAACGCGTCCGCCATACGAAACCTAAGAGGCCTCCAAGTCGACGTTTTCAAAGACGGAACTAAAGTTTCGGGAGAAAGCACAAACGATCAAACCAGCGTTGAAGTTACCGCTCGGGAAGGGACTATCGTCAAGGTAATTTTCTTGTTTGAATCCACTGCTATCCCCGGAGCAGTGCCAGCGCCAAAACCGGAGTATCCAACCACGATAAGTCCACCCCAAGGGTTTGGTTGGCCAACTAATCTTCGTGAATGGCTTTGGTGGATTTTTTGGTTTTTGGTAATTCTGTCAGTCATACTTTTATTCCTCTTTGCCGTAATCGCCATCACGAGCCCCAATCTCTACGTAACCCACTGGCCAGCAGCCTACGCTTTGGTAAACGGCCATCCTCTCTTCTGGCGGTGGGTAACTATACTCTCACTAATCGCCTTGATCATTCTTGTGATTTGGCTTATTTGGTACAGGTAGTAATTTAAACCGTGGGGTCTTTTTAACTCATACAACCTTCCTTTGACCCCACGCACTTTAAAGGTTTCATTTATGAAAGCTGCCCTCATTTTTCAAAAATTAACTTTTCTATTTTTGGCTTTTGGAATAATCTTTGCCGGAGCTGGTTTATGGAAACTAGACCTAAGCAAAACTAAGGCTAATTCTTCTGAACTAGGTTTAAGCTTAGTCGGCAGCTCCGTCAATTCTGGAGAAGCAATTATCTCTGCCACTATTTTTAATACGGGAACTGAAAATGGAACAATAAACGAATTAAAAATTTCTATTTCTCCTGGTTTAAGTTATATCTCTGGAACGACTGTTGGAATCACCAACAGTGATCCAATGAGCAGCCAGGAAGGCGATTGGACTGCTCTGAGATGGAGAAACAGCTTTGATATTCCAAACGGAAACTCTACCCTCGCTTTCAGAGTAAATACGAATAATCAAACTGGTAACTTTAAAGCTGTTGCCACGGCTGATAGCAATGAGGGTCCAATTTCTCCAGCCGCTACTAATTTTACTATTCCCGTAAGTCCCGCCCTAGTAGGGTTACCACCGGGAGTGACTCAAGTAGCCACTACTTCGGGAATCCAAGTCAACGTTTCACAAAACCAAACTCAAAGTATGGGGCAAGGATCTGGTCAAGGACAACAACAAGAATCTAACCCTTCCTCTTCGAGTAATTCTAACCCGTCTACTACCACTAACCCTTCAACTACTGTCACCGCTCCGTCTCCACCTATTGTTATCCCGCAGCCTCCACAGGCCCCCCAACCTGCACCTGCTCCCACCCCAATCGTCACTCCAACGCCAATTACTCCTCAAGCAAAAGAGGTTAAAGAAGAAAAAAAGGAAATCAAAGAAGTTAAGGTAGAAGCTTGCGCGGGAGATGAAAAAATTACGTTCGAGCCAGCTCATCCGCGAGAAGGAGATAAACTTCTCATTCATGTATCTTCAAATCAACCAAGCGTCAATGTCCGTCTTGAAGCCGTAGGCCCTAGCGGAACTAGCGAACCACCTTTCGTCGGCGTTGATGTCAAGTCCAATATCGCCCCCGGCTCTGGTAAAAGTGATCCAGTTTGGACTTGGGAAATTCAAAATATACCAGTTGGTTCTTTTACTTTTCGCTTTTTTATTAACCAAACTATCTTCTGCACTTTCTCCACCCTAAACGTCTCCTCGAAACCGCCAATCGCTACTCCTGCCGCCGAAATCAAACCAGAAAAAGCACTTCCGGTTACAGGAGCTTGGAGCATGCCTCCCTTTAACTCTTTCGCCTTTTTCTTTTCTCTTCTTAGCTTTGGTTCGGCCTTTATCTCTTATCTTAAAGCCAGGCAGTACACCCTGCCAGCCTGGCACTGGGAAAAAAAGGGCATTCCAACCCAGAAAAGATGGCATTACTCTTAAAAGATTCGCTTGCCCCTTGACAAGCTTCTCTTAGTTTGCTAATATTTTTCCTACGATGAATCAATTTACTCTTCCTCGACAACTTATTATCACGGTGAACTTTCTCCTCGTTAGAGAAGGTTTTAAGCGTGCGGGAAGAATCTAAAGCAAAAGTAGCTCTTTAGAAAATAACCCCCGCAAGGGGGTTTTTTAGTGGATAAACTTATGCTGAGTATGGTAACCAGCAAGAAAGTTGGGTGAGAAGCATTTTCTTCAAAACTAGAAGAAGGTTTCCTCTTAGATGAACACCCAGATCTAAGACCCGAAGAGCCTAAATCGTGAAGGGCACTCTCTCAGAAAAGGGGAGAGATGACACGGGGATTATAAACAGTAATCTCTGACCACGATTGGCTTAACTTTCGCGATGGTTGGGGGTTCGATTCCCACACTCGGCGACATCCTTAACAACTTAATATGGGTCGAGAGACTTACAACCCATAAGGGAAGTACAGTCACCCGACACCCACAGTGGGTAATTAGCTCAATAGGCAGAGCGGAGGGTTGAGGGCCCTACGGTTTCGGGATCATACCCCGAATTACCCACGCTGGACTAGTAGCTCAGTTGGTTAGAGCGCTCCCTTAATACCGGAGAGGTCGTAGGTTCGAGCCCTATCTAGTCCGCTAATCAAAAAACAGTAGGAAGGGGAAAGTGAAGAAAGCGAAAGGAAGAAGATTGTTTTTGGAACCGGGGGTGGAAGTGGTCGTTCGGATTGGAGATGTAACAGTTACAATGATAATTAAAGGAAGGAACAAAGAAGTCTACGCTGTCAATGTCGGAGGAACTTCCAAAAAGTTTCCTCTTGAAGTCATTGAAAAAAACGTAAAGTTGATCCGAGATAAGCGCAAAGATTCTTCGTGGCTTGTCCCAATTAAACAGAAAGGACAGGTTATTGACGCAGAACTTCCAAAGGTCTGCGCAAGTTAGAAAGGCAAAGAGTGGGGACTTTTGTTTTTGGGTTTTTAACCTAAGGCAAAAGTCCCTTTTTCATTTATATGATATAATAGCCGATATGGAACTGATACCAATGGTCATCAAAAAAGATCCGCAGGGTGAACGGGCCTACGATATTTATTCAAGGCTTCTTGAGGAACGGATTATTTTTATCGGCTCACCCATAACCGATGATCTAGCCAACGTCGTGATCGCCGAACTTCTTTATCTAGAACATGAAAATCCAGAAAAAGAAATCAGCATGTACATCAATTCTCCTGGGGGAAACGTCCATTCGACCTTAGCCATTTACGACACGATGCATTTTGTAAAGGCTTTGGTGTCCACTATTTGTATTGGCATGGCCGCCTCGGGCGCAGCTGTTCTTTTAGCCGGGGGAGAAAAAGGCAAAAGATTTGCCTTACCACATGCAAAAATTATGATCCACCAACCAATGAGCGGAATAGAGGGTCAGGCTTCTGACATTGCCATCCACGCCGAAGAAATTATTAAGACCAAAAAACTGCTTAATGAACTCTTAGCCACAACCACCAACCAAAAAATAGAAAAAATCGAAAAAGATACTGACCGTGACTACTTCATGTCTTCTCAAGAAGCCAAGAATTACGGCCTAATAGATGAAATTATTTCTAAAACTAGGTGAGCTAAAACGGCTTTGACATATGAAGCGATAATGGTATAATATCTCACGTAAAACAACTAGAAACACTCTGTAGGGGCTCGTAGCTCAGTTGGTTAGAGCGTTACATTGACATTGTAAAGGTCAGAGGTTCGACTCCTCTCGGGCCCACCATTTCTAAACCTTTCCTTGCGACAAAGCTTGTTTTATGTTACTCTTTTAGCATGTCTTGGCAAGATTTCGTCCTAACTGGCGGCTCAATAATCTTTATCCTTGCTTTAATTCCTACCGTCTTAGGTAAAGAGAAACCTGCTCTATCCACTAGCGTTATAACTGGGATCGTCTTGCTTATTTACGCCTTTGTTCAGTCCACGTTATCTCTCTGGTTTACTTCAGTTTCCTCTGTCGTTACCGGCTTAGTTTGGCTTTTTTTGGCCTTCCAGAAGTACAAACTAGACAAAAGAGAGTCGCAAAAGCTTATTTGATTTTTTTCCGCAAACCTGCTTAAATTAAACAAAATTATTTTTTTAAGAGAGGAGCGATGTTTAGAGGAACCCTTGTCAAAAGGATTTCGTTGGGAAATGAGCGTTATTCAGTCCATTACCGATTTATTTCAAAGGAAATAGCCGAAGACACCTGCCCAAAGTGTGGAAAATCATCGACAAAGCAGAAAATTCTGGTTACTGCTCTCTTCGAAAGATCAAACATCGTTAGTACTACAGGAAGATTGAGTAAGAGAGTTTTTGAGAAATTTAAGGAAGAAATTCGGTTAGAGGGAGTCTATCCTTGTCCAAATCCAAGCTTCCATCAAATTGATCTCGTTTTTGGCCCGTGACTTTTTAAAAGGTAACGGGTCTTTTTTTGAACTGAATTTGACAACCAACCAAGTCTAAATTATGATTATTTTATGGAAATTCTAGCTCCAACGCCTGAGGATACTCAAGCCGCCATCATTTCAACTTTATCAAGCCAAAACCGGCCTTTTTTATTTATCCTTATCTTTACAGTTTCTTTACTCGTTATTCACTTTGTCTTTAAGAAAGGTTTCAAGATTTCCATCCTCGCCTCACTTTTTATCACTTTCCTCATCGCTATCTATATCATTCAAAATTATCTTAGTCGTCTAAGATATTAAACAAATATGGCGGGAAAGTTTATCCAACTTACACCGCCATTTTTCTATAACCCTAATAAATACCTGAAAGATGCTCTCCTTTGCTGCATGAAGAAGCTCGGTAGAACCTCAATTGCCTGGAAGAACCGCTGAGTAGCGTCGAGATAGTAAACCCCTTTAGACCCTTCACGTGAGGCATCAAAAAAGTAGTTAGAAGAGCCTAAAGGAACACAGGATATCAAACACACACTTAGCCAAACAGGCCAAGCTAAATCCTGCGTCATTTGGAGCTTTTCACAGTAATCTTTCATCAAACCCCATGGATCTTGCACATATAGAGTTCCCTTCTTGGCCTCAGTGCTAGGCACCCAAATGTGGCGTCGATGAGCAATCGAATGATTACTACCGGAATAAACCCATTAGTCGCTCTGAAGTCATTACCCCCGCAAAACTTCATTATCCTCTCCTTGTATATTTTTGCCTATATATCATGAAAAGGGAAGTTGTCAAGAGAAAAATTGCTTGACAAACGGAGGTAGTAAGATATAATCAAGCTAGAATTAGTTCTAGGCGATGAAAGGATTCACCAACCTGGAGCCAGACGTTTTTCCACGAAACGGAAACATGAGAGCCTCGAATTTTCGGGGAATCAGAGTGGAACCGCGATGCTTAAGGCACCGTCTCTGAAAGATTGCTTTTAGAGACGGTGTTTTTTTAGCTTTGAAGGAGGCAACATGGCGAGCGAAAAAGTAAATCTTGAAGCAACGCGCCACAGTGCATCTCACGTTATGGCAGCCGCTGTTGGCGAGCTTTTCCAAAACGTTAAATATGGAATTGGGCCGACCATTGAAAATGGTTTTTACTACGACTTTGATTTAGCAAGACAGCTTACGCCAGAAGATTTGCCAAAAATCGAAGAAAAAATGCGCCTGATCATCAAGCAGGACTTACCCATTAACTGCAAAGAGTTATCGGTCGAAGATGCTTTAAGGCTAGTTAAGGAATTAAAGCAACCCTTCAAAGAAGAGCTGATTTTAGATCTGAAAGAGAAAGGCGAAAAGACAATCACCTTTTACACTATCGGCGATTTTACCGATCTGTGTCGTGGTCCCCACGTCGACCGCACCGGCCAAATCGGCCCTTTCAAACTTCTCTCTCTTGCAGGAGCTTACTGGAAGGGGAGCGAGGAAAATCCTATGCTTCAGCGGATCTACGGGACAGCTTGGTCAACTAAGGAGGAAATGATTAACTACCTCAAGCAACTTGAAGAAGCCAAAGCGCGTGATCACCGCAAGATTGGAAAAGATCTTGGCCTTTTCGTTTTTTCTGATTTGGTCGGAAAAGGTTTACCTCTACTAACGGCCAAGGGCGCAACGATCAAAAGAGAGCTGGAGCGTTTTGTAGTGGATGAAGAAATCAAAAGAGGCTATCAGCACGTCCACACTCCGCCGCTCGCGAAAGTTGATCTTTACCGAACTTCGGGACATTATCCGTATTACAAAGACACGATGTATCCGCCAATGAAGGTCGATGAAGAAGAGCTGATCCTTCGGCCAATGACTTGCCCACATCATTTTATGCTTTATAAATCTGAGCCAAGAAGTTATAAAGATTTGCCTATAAGGATTGCGGAAATCGCCTCCCAGTTCCGATATGAAAAGAGTGGGGAGCTCACCGGCTTGATGAGAGTCCGCATGTTTTGTCTCGCTGACGCCCACATCATCTGCACTCCTGAACAAGTCAAATCCGTAATCAAAGAAGCGCTGGATCTAATTGACTATATCAATTCGGTTTTAGGTTTAACCAAGGGGCAGGATTATCGTTATCGACTTTCACTCGGAGATCGGGCCGACGCGAAGAAATATTATAAAGATGATAAAGCCTGGGATAAAGCGGAGCAAACTCTGCGGGAAGTGTTGACCGAAACGAAAGCCCCTTTCTACGAAGCGAGCGGTGAAGCGGCTTTTTATGGTCCAAAAATCGACGTCCAAGTGAAAAACGTTCTCGGGAAAGAAGAAACGGCTTTTACCGTCCAATATGATTTTGTCATGCCGCAGCGTTTCAACTTAACCTACGTCGACCGGGATGGTAAGGAAAAACAACCGATCGTTATTCATCGTTCTTCAATCGGCGCTTTTGAGAGAACCATGGCCTTTCTGATCGAAAAATACGGCGGTGCTTTCCCAACCTGGCTAGCCCCAGTGCAAGTGGCGATCATTCCCATTTCCGATAAGCAACTTAAGTACGCCCAGAAAGTGGCGGAGGAAATCAGCAGCTCTTTTGCCGAAGAAAACTTAAGCGTTCGTCAAGAAATCTATGGCCAAAACGAAACGATGCAAGAAAAAATTCGTCAAGCTCAACTGCAAAAAATTCCTTACATGTTAGTTGTCGGCGGCAGGGAAGAAGAAGCAGGTACAGTGGCGGTTCGAGCTAGAAATGGTGAGAACCTTGGCGTGATGAAAGTCGCAGAATTTTCGGCGCGCGTTGAAAAAGAAATTATAGACAAAAAGTAATCATTATGTTTGATAGCGATACAGAACAAATCATTAAAAAAGCGGTCGAGACATTTAAAAATGGAGGAGTAATTGTTTTTCCCACTGACACTATCCACGGTCTAGGCTGCACCTTGAATAATAAAAAGGCAATTGAAAGAGTTTATCAAATTAAAGGTCGCTACCAACAACCGTCACCTGTCTTAGTGGGTAGCTTAAACCAAGCCAAAGACATCGCATACTTGAACAAAATCGCCAGGAAATTGATCAGTCGATTCTGGCCGGGAGGCTTAACAGTAGTCGTTCCCACCAGAGTAAATCGTGTTCCGGAACTGATCAAAGGAAGTAACGAAACGGTCGGCTTAAGAATGCCTAATTTTCACCTCCTTCTAAAAATTATAAATCTACTTGAAGAACCAATCCTAGGCACTTCTGCCAATGTTGCTGGACAGCCGCCAGCTATCAGCCAGGAAACTCTTGACGAAAGGCTGGCTAATCTGGTAGATTATATCGTTCCGGGGAAGAGCTTAGGTAAAAAGCCTTCCACTATTGTCGATCTAACCCAAAAACCAGCACAGGTGATTCGAGAGGGAGCCATTCCAGGAGAAAAGATCAGTGCACTCTTGCAAAGCTAAGCTAAATCTGATATATTAAAATCAAGGAGTTTTAACCATCGGTAAGTTTTATCGCTTAAATCAAAATATTACTGCTCCGGAAGTTCGGTTAATCGATTCTGTTGGTAACCAAATAGGTATAGTTCCGACCCAAGAGGCCCTAACGAAAGCTAGGGAATCGGGTTTTGATTTGGTTGAAATTGCACCGACCGCTAAACCCCCAGTTGCAAAAATAGTCGATTTTAAGAAGTTCAAATACGAAGAGGCGAAAAAAGAGCGCCTTGCTCGGCGGAAAACAAAGGAAACCGAGACCAAAGAAGTCTGGCTTGGACCACACATCAGCGAACACGATTTAGAGATCCGTTTGGGTCGGGCAAAGGAATTTTTATCCGAAGGCGACCGAGTAAAGCTTTCCGTCCGCTTTTCTGGACGGGAAATGGCTTATCCAGAATTTGGACACCAAGTTTTGGCGAAAAGCAAAGAAAAGCTGGCAGATATTGCTAAAATGGAGTATAATCCTAAATTTGAGGGACGTAATCTTACAGCAACCTTTGTCCCTGTTAAATAATTGAGGTTTAAATGGCTAAGGTAAAGACACAAAAATCAGTCTCAAAAAGAATCAAAATCACGTCGAGTGGAAAACTGTTGCGCGGTCATTCCTACGCGTCACACCTTAAAACAAAAAAATCAAAATCGAGAATCCGAAGGCAAAAAGAATTAGTCACTTTGATTCCAGGCGACAAAAAAAGGGTAAAAAAACTATTAGCTTAAGGAGTTAAGAAAGTTTTATGAGAATCAAGAAAGGCGTAACCGCCAGAGCACGACATAAAAAAATCCTAAAGATGGCTGAAGGATATCGAGGAGCCCGAAGGAAACTTATTAAGACTGCCAAAGAAGCAGTAATGCACGCGGGAGCCTACGCTTTTGCTGGTCGAAAACTTCGCAAGCGAGATATGCGCACCACTTGGATTAGCCGATTAAATGGGGCTTTGGATGGAAGCAACTTTAGTTATAGTCAATTTATTGGTGGATTAAAAAAATCCAAAATAGAAATTGACCGAAAAATATTAGCCGACATTGCCGTTTCTGATCCAGAATCTTTTAAGCAAATTGTTGAGCATGTGCAAAAAGTTGGCTAGTAAAAGATAAATTTTCTACTCTTTTCTACAAAAATATAACCTTGTGTTGATTCTATTTTTTCTGCTAACGCTTATTGACGGACTCACAACATTTTTCAGTGGTTATTTTCTATCGTTTTTAACCCCATTCTCTTGGTTTTAAGTTATTTACCTTTTTTCTGATTTTTGGTATATTTTTATAAGAATGGAAAAAATATATCTTATTAAACTTGGCGGCTCATTGGTTGTCCCCGAAGATGGAAAAATTGACGAAGAATATTTGTTAAAATTTAAAAATTTGATTGAAAAATTCGTTCGTCAAAAGGGCGAACGTTTTGTTATCGTGGTCGGTGGGGGATGGACTTGTCGTTGGTACCAGCAGTCAGCCATTAACCTTGGTGTAAAAAATGAAACAGACCTGCACTGGATTGGTATCATGGCTACTTGGCTCAACGCCGAATTTATAAGATCAATCTTTAATAGTTTAGCCCATCCTTCCGGATACTTCCGCTTTGACGAAGACATTCATTGGAAAGAACCAGTTCTTATTGCAGGAGGTTGGAAGCCCGATTGCAGTACAGATAACGATGCAGTCATTTTAGCAGAAAAGTTTGGCGCCCAAACAATAATA
>JAMCZT010000007.1 GCA_023485445.1 Patescibacteria group bacterium | reverse complement strand
CCCCCGGATAGCACTTAGCCTCTTTTAAGATATAAACGCCTGTCAGGGAAAATTTCGTTCCCTCATAGTCCATATAGACATTACCCTTCAAGCTAGCTTGTCCTCCTGCAAAGGCAAAATCGTTTTTAAACAAAGGTATAACCAGCAGGAAAAAACCGGCTAAACTAAAAGATATAACTAAGATTTTACTTTTAATATTTAACAATTTCATACTTTGATTTTTGCAATGATAACCAAGCTGAAAAGTCAGCAAAACCTCCTACGGTTTTTTCAGTCACTCTAACTATCTTAAACAAAGCCTCATAAGGTTTATTATTATTTTCCAAATCAAAATCATCAACCATAAGAACTTCAGACATTTTACCTGGCTCAAGGGACCACACCACTTGGTCTACCTTTGGATCGTTAAAGATCTTTTCCGACTTAGGCCGCTCCTTAAATGAAAAATAAGCATTACTTCTAAAGGAGGGGTCAATATTATTTAAAGACTGATCCGTAATAATCTTCATTGCTGCTTGGGAGAAAGAAATTTTCTCATTTTTTAATTCATTATATAGCTGGTCTATTTTCTCTCGAGTTGTTTTCTTGGCCGCTTCGATCCCCATTTTTGGCGGTAAATAGGAGGCGTTGTAAAACCAAATCGAAATGGATTCCCCACTAACTCTATCCACATCTTTACTTTCAATTTTCTTCTTAGCCGCTTCGACTAAAATATTCCGAACGACAACATTTTTATTAGGGCTATCAAAAGACTCTTTTGAAAATTCTATTAGGCCTTCTTTTTTTGCGGCTTGAAGAATAACTGAATCTTTGATCAAAGCGTTTATCGACTCATCAATCGCTTTCTGACTTTTAACAGACGCACTCGCTTCTTTTGGGTAATAAACACTTAGGTAATGATCTAAGTCACGTTGATAAAGGTGTTCTTCACCAACCTTAACAATAACTTTATCGGGAGAATTGTTAAATGGAAGAAAACGGTAAAAGCTTTGGTAAGAAAAGAATAGAAGAAGAGCAATAAAAACTAAAAGCACTAGAAGGAAGAGGGGATAAGCGTTCTTGGTCCTGATAAAAGGAGGTCTAAGGTAAATTTTAATTTCAGGGGTTTGCGATGGCAGGAATTTCCTCATATTTTTGTTAAATACCCCAACAATGTTTCAGTAACGATATATTAAGTTTTTGATCGCTATCACATTTTACTAGAACTATTTTATTTAATTTTCACTTACTTTGTCAAGCGCTCACTTAGGCACTTATTTCTAAGGAACCACTTCTTGCCAAATATAATTCGAAGTAGAGAATAGTTTAGCTAAATCCGAATTCATAAGGTAAGTTGGCTGGTACTGAATAAATTCAGATGAAGTGCTTCCGTTTTCTTCAGTCGAACCTCTATTTAAGTCAAAACCTGCTTTTGCCGCCATGGATCCTTTAACAGTTAATTGATCCTCACCACTACCGTTATAGGAAGTATTTATTTTTCCATCAGCGAAATAAACCCCAACCATATTCCTAACTTGCTTTCTTACTTTAACGTCTTTTTTAACAACAAAAACTATCGCCGAGTTAGCGTTTACACTAAAATCGTTATTAATATAAAGATCTCCGTTGATAAAAACCACTGCGGTAAAAGAAGCGGAGGAAGAAGGATGAGTGTTTTGGTCAATAATGTAATCTGAATTAACCAAATAAGTTCCTGAACCAGCGGTTTGGGGAAGCTTTCCCCCGACTAAATTTTTTGAAGGGTTCATCTTATTAGACCAATAAGAATAATCAAGAAAGGCCAAACCAGAGTAAGGAGAAACAAGCCAATTATTTGATGAAATAAAATTTGTAATCACTGGAGCGCTAACCACAAACGAAGCGTTATTCCCGCTAGAAGTTTGCATGTTAATTCCCACTTCTGAATGAACATCTCCACCTGAGGTTTGAAGCCAAGGAGCATTAATCGCAAATTCTCTCGTACTCGTATTTCCCGCCATGTCTTTGATCATAAACCTTATTTTTTTAAGATCCGCCCATTCGTCATCGCAAAAATCTATTCGAGGAGTTGTAATAGTGACAGTGTTGGCTCCAGGAGTATTTGGGTTGACAGTCGCCGGCTTCCAACCACTTTGCAGATCGTAAGGACCGTCGATATTTGGAGACCGACTAGCGTCATTTGGGATCCAAGTGGAACTGCAACTTTCTAGGTTGCTGTAATATCCAAAAGTTGGGTAGCTCCGAACAATATATTGGAAATAAGCTGACGCCGGATCAAGGCCCGAAGTCGTGTCATCTACAGTAATTGAAGCAATTAGCGTGTGGTCGTTAGCCCCTGGGGGACGAGTCAAAGTAAAATTACGCCAGTTGGCGGGAGAAATGGTGTCTATTTTAAAAACCTCGCTGTCTTTAACCGAGCTTTTTAGGTTTTCATTATTTGTGGCCAAATAGTGAACCTGGTGCTGCCCATTTAGCGAAACTACAAAATTAAAGCTCGGCTCGTCGATCCCTTCATAAAGGTTGGCCCCATCCCACCAGACCGTTCCGCCCCCCTCCAAACCCACTTCGACAAGGTAAATACCGGAAACCGATGGGGAAAATGATTTTGAAACTCTTACCCAGTCGCCAGTACCAGCCAGCGAGATAGTGGAAGCAATCAAAGTTCCATCTGTTGACAAGACCCTTATTTGTGCGCCATTCCCAGATAAATTATCCCTTTTTACCCATCCGCTCACGGTGTAAGCCTTTCCAGCAATTAGATAGGGAGCCTGGAGGGCATTCGTATCAAAGCTATTCCAACCAGAAGCGCTCGATAAAATTTTAACGGCAAAGGAACCAAACTTGACGGCGTCGTTAGTTTGGGAAAAAGTAGCCACCCCGCCGATAACTTTGCTCCAACTATTGATCCCTCCTAAGCCATCATTGTTCTCGAAAGAAGGATTATCAATTAAATTTCTTCCTGTCGAATAGGGAATCGTTTGATGAATCCCACCATCTATCCAATATTCGATTGATTTTACCCCTGATTCAAGGTCTTCCGCTGCTAGAGCAACATTAACCGTTGTGGTGTACCAACTGTTGTTTCCCAAAGTTCCAGAAATAGTGTGAAAGGCATCAGGAGCCGTATAATCCGGTACTTTAGTCACTGTCCCATCTTCACCACGGCAAGTCCATTCTCCTGGCCATTTTTGTCCCCCAGCCACCGATTCTGAACCGGTTTCGCTTAAGGAATTATAAAAGTATTTTATTCTCCCGCCGGCCCCGCCACCGCCGTTGCCATCCGAATCTCCTCCCTTAGCTTCGATCGTCCCTGACTGGATTATTTGTGGAGCTTGAAGATAAATTCCTCCTCCACTGCCACCACCACCGTAACCATTCCCGGACATCGTTCCGTTATTTTCGATCGAACCTAAAATAGTAATCGTTTGGCTAGCAATAAGGATAATCTTCGCTCCGCCTTTACCCCCGACTACTCCTCCTGAACTGCCTTTACCGCCATCCGAACCTTGGTCAATATCAAAGTTATCTATCGTCCCGTAAGAAACGCCTCCGGTGGCATTGCAAGCGCTTCCTCCAAAACCACCTCCGCCAGCGCCTCCATAGCCGCCACCACCTCCGCCCCAGGCCGACCCAACTGGGTTACTGGTACTCGTTTTACTCCCACCCCGTCCGATCCCATCAAGCGATCCGCTTATATAAATATTTCTGGCTCTTATTTCAACCGAACCATATGCAGAAGAGGCGGGAGCGACGTAAACAATGTTTCCAGAGTTGATGTTGAAATCACCAATGTTTACCTGAATCCCAGCGATTTCAGAACCATTGCTAGGAGTCCAATCAAGACCGCTATGGTCTCCACCATTTAAATTATCCCAAGCGAAAGTGGGAGTGGGGGAGAGGATAAAATAAAATAAAGTCGAAATGACTATCAAAATAAATCGTCGGAACATCTTTTTTGGGATTTACTTTTCCACCGGGTAGCCAGCTTTTATCCACGCTTGGTAGCCATCAATCAAAACATAAACATTTTGGAAACCGTTGGTAATCAGTTTTTCTGCCAGTTGTTTGCTCGCGTCGCTTCCGCTGTTGCTGTAAACCACCATTGATTTATCCTTTGGAAGGTTCGCTCCGTTTTGGCTCAAATACTGGTCGAGGTAGCTTAAATATTCTGGAGGCAGGTTTGAAGACCCCGGCAGGTGGCCTGATCCAAAGTCCTGTGCACTACGAACATCTAATATCAAGGGGCTTTCTTTCATTAAAGTGGTATATAAAGTTGTAGCGGTAATTTCTTGGAATGATTTGCTTTGAACTCCCGCCACTTGGCCAGAAGTGCTTGCAGAAGAAGAACTTGAATTGTTAGATACTTGGGCCGAACTTGTGGAAAGAGAGTAAGCGGAAGTTGAACTACCATTTTCAGATGTTAACGGTAAAGGGTTATCAAAAGATTGGTTATTCGGCGAATTATTATCCCGGTTGGCTAGAGTAGAGGAGGAAGTACTGGGAGCCGTTTGGACAGCCAGCTTTGGTGAAGGAAAAATAACATTGTTGTAAAGATACCAAAGGAAAACCGGCACAATCAAAGAAGATGCGCCCACTATAGAGAGGAAAAATTTGGCTTTCTGAGAAATTCTTTTTTCATCCATCCTTATGTCATTCTGGCACTTCGTCTTGAGCTTTAGTATCGAAAGACTTGTCCAGAATCCGTACCACCCTAGATTCTGGAGCTGTCCAAAAAAGCTTTAAGCCAAGAAGGTTTCCCCAGAATGACGAGTATCTAACTCCTGCTTATTTAGATAAACTACCGCCGCTAAACAAGACGTAGTCGAAAATTGAAGGTAAGGCCGGTTTTGATTTAAACACCTTAACGGTTCTTTCCGATGATCCAGCACTTCCCGTCGCCGTAATTTCGTAGCCCTGAACAGGTAAATTAACATACATGTTATCCGAAGAGAATTGAATATGAGTATCTCCAAAAAGCGGTCGCACTCTTAGAAAATTTGGCTCACTCGCCTGGTGTGCAGGAAGAGTCAGGGTTGTGTTGTAAGTATAGCCTCCCCCTCTCCCTCCAGAAACATCAGCAAAACCGATTACTCTAGTAGGATACGTACTGTTATCGTTAAACGCCCATTTTTGAACAGTATATTCTGAAGATGTCTTATAAATAAAGGAGGCGACAATCGCCGCAGGAGTAGAATCACTCGAGGTATGCCAAGAAATGTTAACACTATTACCTGTGTAATTCTTAAGGTCTAATTGAGAAACATCGTCTTTTTTCACCGCCTCTGTTGGACCAAAGGAAGTACCCGCCGCCTCGCTGATATTATATTTCACGTCTGAATCGCTAAAACTTGCCGATCCAGTTCCCACCGCCGCGCTTGAAGCGATTTTCCTCAGAGCGTCTTCAATCCCAGCCTCTGCGGCCGTATAGGCACGATTAGACTGCTCAGTGTTGGTAGAAAGACGAACGTCGGTCACGGATCGGGAGACTAAGGAGAGAGCAATGGTAATCCCTACCACGAGAATCAAAACGATAATGATAAGCATCTGACCTGATTGGTTTTGATAGGCGTTTTTAATTACTTTCATGGAGGCCCTCGCTTTCATTTTAAAACAAAACTAATAAATATTTCAAGTAGTTATTAATAGTTTCTCGTCAAAATGATTGTCCTAAAAGCAATCGATTTGTCCGTACCTGCTGGTCTGATTCCCATAGTCACTTTCACTGCCGTCTTTAAATTATTTAATTCAAAATAAATATTACTAATTTCAACGCTATTGCTGTTTATAGCAGTCCCGTCTTTTAGCAGCCGGAACCCGTTGGGGCTAAATGTGGTTAAGATATTATCCCTATTAGTTAATTTTAAAGAACCGTTAGGGTCAATCTCGGCCGACTTTGCGTTCCTGATCGCGTATTCCAGCTGGCTGAGGATATAATCGCTATTCTGCTTAACGTTGTTTACCGCCGTCACCGTCTGGTTGCTTTGGTAAATGCTGATCAAGATACTGGTCGTAAAAACCGAAAGGGTACCAATCAAGGCAATCACAACCAGCAATTCGATTAAAGTAAATCCCTTAGAATTATTTAAAATCTTCTTTATTTCCATTTATCACCATTTAGAAAAATATTCTGTTACTTGGGACTTTTGGTCAGGGTCGCTGCCCCAAGTTACTTTTACTGTCACCTGCTTAACTAATGGATCGTTTCCCTTATCAATGATAGAAACAGTTCTTTGAAAGTTATCTATCTTTTCGGCAGAATTGCTAGATGATAAGCTTAAGGAATTCAAATCATTAGTAGATAACTGAGCACTAACAGTTGCATTAATTGTTTTATCCCAAAGATCGCTCCACTTAGTAGCCCCAAGTACTGTTATCGCACTATCTTGGTCTCGGATCGCCCTTACTGCTTCTATCCCTTCTTGAGCATAAAGGGATGCCTGAAGCTGATTTTTAGCATAGTCAGCGTCACGGGTTGCGCGCACGGCGAAATTTCCTAAGACTACCACGACTACCGCCGTTAGGGCTAAGGCGGCCATCGCTTCGATCAAACTTTGTCCTTTTTCTTCAAGAAAAATTTTTTTCATTAATTTATTTCAATACTCCCAGAAGAAGTGATTGTAACGTTCTTAGAAGAACCCTTGGTCAATTGGAAAGTAGCGCTTGTTGTCGACACGGAAGTCCCACTATCATAAAAGCTAACATTTCCAGTAATGGCGCTGAATCTGACTTCCGTCAGTGACGGTGTAACACTAATACTAACCCCGCTATCAGTGAGATCGTAAGTCTTGGCGACTTCCGATGGAGTGCAGTGTTTTGAAATTGTAATGGTCTGAGAAACTACTGCTGCAGAATAGCTCGCCTGGCCGCCATAGATGCAGGTGGTCCCCGAAGTGGCGAGATTCTGGGCATAACGCAGGTCAGTTTGCAGCTCTTTTGCCGCGCTGAGCAGCTTTTGGTCAGCCCCGGAAGCATTAAAATAGGCAATCCCGGCTCCTGCTAAAATACCAGCGATGACAATAGTCAAAATTAGCTCGATAAGGGTAAAACCTGAAGAGGTTTTTATAATTGCGCGGGCAAGCTTCATACGTTTATCATAGCAGAAAGAAAAAATACTTGCAAACTAAGGATTGGTTACCTTGTAATTGTAGTTACTGCCGCCGGGACCAGGGGGGCAAGAATAAGATGGAGCCCCAGAAGGAGTGCTTTGTAGTTGAGCGTATAGGTCATACCCCGCAGAAGAAGTAGCATAACAATAAGTATATTTAGGATTAAAACTTGACGGAATGTCGTTATTATTATAAGGTTCAGGATATTTCGAATTCTTATTATAATATCTTTCCAATTCGCTCTGTATCCTCGCAACATCATCCTTTATCTCGGAATCTTTCTTTTCAGAAAAAACGAATGGGAAAATGACGATCGTCGCGGAAGAAAGAATCGCAATTACCGAAATGACAAGTAACAATTCTACCATTGTAACACCTGAAGAGTTAAGGAAAAAACTTTTTTTCATCAGTATTTACCTCATCCCTAATATACCACTAAAATACCATTCAAACAATTGCCTGCCATAAAAAATGGTTAGTAGGGCGCCAGCAGACAGAAATGGACCAAAGGGAATTGTCTCTCCAAATTTCTTTTTACCAATTGCAATCAGTCCTAGGCTCACCACCGCTCCCAGGATAAAACTCAAATATAAACTTACCAAGACATTTGGCCAACCCGTTAATAAGCCGATGAAAACTCCTAGTTTCACGTCTCCTCCGCCCATCCCTCGGCCCCGAGTCAACCAAATAATCAGCAGAAAAAACGCCCCGACGCTAATCCCGGGCAGTAAATTTACCCCGAAAGGGGCTAGAAGACTAAGCAAACAATCTTTGTCATGCGGGACTTGCTTCAGCAGCTGATCCTCAAGCGCTAGGATCCCGAAACAATTTCGGGATGACATTACACTTGCCACGGCCTGGTAAACCACCGCCACCAAAATTGCTGGAACAATTACCTTGTTTGGGATAAGCCTATACTTTAAATCGTAAACAAAGACCACTATAAACACGGAAACGGAAAAAAGATAAAATACTATCCCCATCCAATCACCTAAGCTAAACATACTAGAACTATAAATCGCAGCAATTAAGGCAAAAAGTACCCCCGTCGCTAATTCGACTAAGGGGTATTGGATTGAGATAGGAAAGTGACAGTAACGACAGCGCCCTTTCAAAAATGTCCAACTGAACAATGGAATCAGATCATACCAAGCCAAAGCATGATTGCACTTAAGACAGTGAGAGCGGGAACTAATTATCTCTTCGTTTAAATTTAAACGGTAAATCAAGACATTTAAAAACGACCCCACCAAGAGGCCGAAAATAAAAACTAAAGCTTCGATCATCCAAAACCACCTTACCAGGTACAATTGTTAATATAGTAATCGTCTGTCAGATTAACGGTACGGGATTCTCCTTTGGCTCTCCCGCAAGCGGTCTTATAAACCCAATAGTAGTTATTTGCATCGGTCGGGCTTTCCAATGTAGTGTAAATAACGGCATCTTGAGGCGGCATCCCTTCTCCAGGAACAACAATTTGATAAGAAGAATTCGTCTTCGGATCTTTTGGTTCAGTCTTCAGATCTGGACCCACCAAGTCGCTCAAAATTACCGGGTAATAAAAATGTCTGCCGTAGTAACTAAGCAAGCTAACCGAAATTTGGTGCAAGTCCTTTTTTCTCTGGGCATCGCGGGCATCAGCAATTTGTTTGGTAGGATTTATTACAAACAAAGCCAACAACACTAAAATAGACAACACCGCAAAGGTAACTAAAAGTTCTATTAAGGTAAAGCCTTTTTGATTTTTCAAATGCATAAAACTAATCAAAAAGTCTCCTTTAACTACAGCAACAAACTACCAACCTGCATATCCGTGCCGGTTTAAACCGGCACGGATACGTTCGTGTTTATAAACACTAAGCTAAGGAAGAGCAGGTGCTGCTGCTTGGCAAACAGTTGTTGTTGTTGTACCAGTCCCAGTATCGTAATAGGTAAATTTATGGTTTGTCCCTGAGCAGCTTCCTTGTGCAAGCTGGGTAATAATATAGTACTGAGTACTAGCAGCATTAGGGTCAAAAACAACATCATTAGTATCAAGATCGGTAAGACTAGCAGGATTATCAGTTATCACACCAGTTTTAAGATACTGGCCGATTTCCAGTTCTGCTATTGTATCGCAGTTTGCGTACGAAGCATTGTTGTTAGTGTAGCAAGACTCTACTGCCTGAGCTACTTGTCCAAGCTTACTCTTTTTGTTTGCATCGTTAGCCTCGTTTATTCTCTCGGTTGGGTTAATAGCAACTAAAACCGCTCCCGCTAGCACACCAACAATCGCGATAACGACTAAAAGTTCGATTAAGGTAAAACCTTTTTGAGATTTCATCATTTTTCACCCCCTTTCTGCATTTTACTTCATATTACTAACTGATCCGGTTATTTGATAAATCGGTAGAATAATCGAAAGGATTAAAAAAGCAATCATCCCCCCCAAAAAAATCAGAATTAATGGCTCCATCGCTGTAGTCACATTCTTTATCTCATGTTCAGATTCTGCTTCAAAGTATTTTGCTACTTTCTCCAAAACTTCATCAATCTTTCCAGTCTCTTCACCTACTGAGACCATCTGACCCAATAGCGGGGGAAGATTTGGATTCCTGCTTAAGGGTACGCTTAAGGGAACTCCTTTTTCCACCATTTTTGTCGCTTCGATAATCGCTTCTCGGTAGACCAAATTATCCGTTGTCTCTCCGGCAATCTTGAGGGCATCTAAAATAGGCACACCACTGCCAACCAAGGACCCCAATGTCCGAGAAAAAGTCGCTAGGTTTACCGTTTTGTTAAGGGAACCAAAAACGGGCATCTTTATCGACAATTGATCTAAAAATTTCTTTCCCTCATAAGTGCTTTTAAAATATTGGAAACCAAAAAACGAAGCGACCAGCATGAGCAAAACTAACCACCAGTAATCAACTGAGAAGTTACTAACCAATATTAGTATCTGAGTCGTTATCGGCAGGTCGACGTTCATCGTCTTGAACATATCCGTTAATTTGGGAATAACAAAGATCATCATCACAAAGATAACACCAACCATCCCGATCAGGATAATTACCGGATAAATCATCGCCCCTTTAACCTTGCTCTTAAACTCTCTTTCTTTCTCTAAGGAGTCTGCCAATTTTAATAAAACTTCATCCAGTTTGCCACTTGCTTCGCCTGCTTTGATCAAACTGATGAAAGCGGTGGAAAAAATTCCTTTATGTTTGCCCATCGCGTTGGCCAAACTGCTGCCCCCCTGGACATCTTTTACCAATTCGCTAATGACCTTTTTAAATCGCTCATTCCTTTCCTGTCTTTCTAAGATCTTTAATGAATCCAGCAAGTTAAGGCCTGAAACGATCATTGTCGACAGTTGCCTGGTAAAAGTGGTGATTGTCGAAAGGCCAACTGGCTGGAAAAGGGCAATCTGGTTTAAGGTTTCCAGCGTTCCTCCTGAAGAGTTGAGCTTGATCACCACGAAACCACGGTCGTGTAAAATAGAAGAGGCTTGCTTCAAGTCGACCGCTTCGACCAAGCCCTTCCTAGTTTCTCCCTTATTATCTTTTACCGTGTATTTAAACTGTTGCAATTAATCCCTCCATGGCCGGAAATCTAGCCGCGCAACTACTTGGTTGTAACCGATCCCTTAACCCGTCTCATGAGATCGTCAGGGCGAAGGCTATAGCTTAAAGCTGATTCTAAAGAGATTTGGCCGCTCTTAACCAAATCAGCTAGTGACATTTCCAGCGTACACATTCCGATTTCTCCGGAGGTCAGGATCATGTTATCGATCAAATGGGTTTTTCCCTCCCGAACTACGCTTCTAACCGCCGGGGTCATTAAAAGCAGCTCCGTAGCTGGAAAACGCCCTCCTTCGATTGCTGGCAGCAATCTTTGAGAAACCACCCCTTCTAACACGTTAGAAAGCTGCATCCTCACCTGGGTTTGCTGGTGTTCCGGAAAGACATCGATCATCCTATCTATCGTTTGGGCTGCTGAGTTGGTATGTAAAGTCGCGAAGACCAAGTGTCCAGTTTCCGCGATCGTCAAAACAGCGGAAATCGTTTCATAGTCACGCATTTCCCCAAGTAACACCACATCTGGATCTTCTCGAAGAACGGAACGAAGGGCAATTTCCCAAGAATGGGTATCCAAGTGAAGTTCCCTTTGGGCAATCAAAGCTTTCCGGGAGGGGTAAATATACTCGATCGGGTCCTCGATAGTCACGATATGGCAGGGACGCTCAGAATTTATCTGATTAATCATTGCCGCTAGTGAGGTCGACTTACCGTGGCCGGTCGGCCCAGTCACTAAAATTAACCCTTGGGGAAGTTTGGTAAAGTTGGTCAAAATATGCGGTAAGTGGAGCTCTTCCAGAGAGCGGATTTTCATTGGGATTAACCGTAAGGAAGCGCTTAAGTAGCCCTTTTGGTAAAAACAGTTAACCCTAAACCTAGCCACTTCACCTAAAGCAAAGGAAAAATCTATCTCTTTATTTGTGAGTAAAATTTCTTTTTGTTCTGGTGAACAAAGGCTGAAAACCAATTTTTCAGCTAAGTCGGCGGTAATGGGAGACGTATTGGTAACGGGCTCCAATCTTCCGTCAATTCGAAGAGTGGAAAATGCGCCGACCATTATATGGAGATCAGAAGCATTTCTTTGAATTGCAGTCTCCAAAAGTTCTTGGATTTCCACGGTTGCCTCCTTGATAATTATACATACTTTCTAACGGATTGTCACCTTAATCTTGAGCTACCCTTAACACCTCTTCTATGGTTGTAACCCCCTCGATTGCCTTGAGGTAGCCATCTTCCTTCATAGTTATCATTCCTTCCGCGACTGCAATCTTCTCAATTTCTACCGCCGGAGCTTTTTCCAGGACTAAACGTCCGATCTTTTCTGTTACGGGCAAAACCTCGAAAATTCCCACCCGACCAGAATAGCCAGTTCCATTACAAGATTCACAACCCTTTCCCTTATAAAGCTTTAACTTCATTTTTTTATTTTCCTTGTTTCCTTCTC
>JAMCZT010000037.1 GCA_023485445.1 Patescibacteria group bacterium | reverse complement strand
ACAAGACTCTTTCAGTCTTTGTTAATTTAGTATGTTTGCTCAAAATATTCACCTCCTAACTAGTTCAGGAAGTGAATTTTACTCTTAATTATTTATCTAGGGGGTTGCAATCGTTTTTAGAACTCGTATCGCTTGTTTATCCACAAATAATTTGATAAAGTAATACTAAGAGGTATTTTATGCGTTATAAAGATCTGTTTGGAAAGACAATAAAAGAAACTCCTAAGGGTGAGATAGCAAAAAACGCTATTTTGCTTGAACGGGGAGGTTTTATTTATAAAAATTCCGCTGGTGTTTACTCTTTTTTACCATTAGGATGGCGAGTAATAGAAAAAATAGTTCGAATTATTCGTGAAGAAATAAATGCAATTGGGGGGCAGGAGATGTTTATGCCTGCCTTGATTGAGAGAAAATATCTTGAGGCGACTAATCGTTGGGGAGTGGGTATTGGTTTTAAAACGAGTGATAAGGGTGAGGGGGAGGAGGCTACCTTTGTTTTAGGCTGGTCGCACGAGGATATCCTAACCGTGATGGCAACTAAATATATAAACTCATACCGCGATTTGCCTATATCGGTTTATCAAATTCAAACAAAATTTAGAAACGAACCTAGAGCTAAGTCAGGGTTACTTCGAGGGCGGGAATTTATAATGAAGGATCTTTATAGTTTCCACGCTACAGAAGAAGATTTGGATAACTATTATGAAAAAGTAAAAGAGGCTTATTTTAAAATATTTGACAGATGTAGTTTAAAGGCAGTTTATGCTTTAGCTGCTGGTGGCGTTTTTACAATTAGTAACACTCATGAGTTTCAAGTGCTAACAAATGCGGGTGAAGACACGATTTTATACTGCACTAAGTGTGGTTACGCTGAGAACAATGAGATTTCTAACCTAAACGAAGGCAGCAAATGCCCCAAATGTGAGGGAAAAGTAGTAGAAAAAAGATCCGTTGAGGTGGGGAATACCTTTCCTTTAGGGACGAAATACTCTAAGGCTGTTGGTTTGGAGTACCTAGATAAAGATGGGGCTAAAAAACCAGTAATAATGGGTTCTTACGGAATTGGAGTTGGCCGTTTGATGGGAACTGTGGTCGAAATTCATAACGACGATCGAGGAATAATTTGGCCAATTTCGCTTGCCCCTTACCAGGTTTACCTTTCCAACATTGGGTCAGAATCTAAAATAATTGAAGAAACAGAAAGAGTTTATCAGGAGCTGCTAAATAAAAATGTAGATGTTCTTTACGATGATCGTGATGTCTCACCAGGAACAAAATTAGCAGATTCAGACCTTATTGGCCTCCCTGTACGGTTAGTTATTAGTAAGAAGACTCTAAATGAAGGTAAGGTTGAGTATAAAGAACGCCAAGAGGAAACACTGTTTTACCTTTCGATAAGAGAAATACTCCAACGACTTCCGTAGTAAATGCGCTTTATATTTAAATTAACCAGTGATATAAAAATGTATATTTATGGTGTATAATATAACTTAAGATGACAGGATACATTGATTTACATACTCATACGGTTGCATCTGACGGTAAGTTAAAGGTTAGCCAATTAATAAAGAAAGCTAAAGAGGCTAGCCTAGCGGCTCTAGGAATAACGGATCATGATAGTATAGGTAGCTTAGAAGAGGCGTTAAAAGAAGGCGACAGAGTAGGCTTGGAAGTCGTTCCTGGATGTGAACTAACTTCTTATAGAGGTGAGAAAGAATTTCACATTTTAGGTTACTACTTGGATTTTCGTAATGAACAGTTTTGTGAGAGGTTAAAGTTTTTACAAAAAACTAGGGAAGAAAGAGCAAAAAAGATAGTGGAAAAACTTAATCGACTTGGGTATCAAGTTAACTTTCAAGAGGTGCGAAATTTAGCGGCCGGTGCGATAGTTTTGCCCCATATTGTTGGAGCGGTATTAAAAAATTCAGAGAACAAAACTAAGTTACTTAATGAGTTCGGCGAAGTTCAAAATATCGGGGTTTTCATTGATCGTTACTTAGTAAGAGGAGCTCCTGCTTACGTCTCAAAAGAGGGATTCGAGCCTGACGAAGCGATTAAAACGATACATCAGCTTGGTGGTTTAGCAGTTTTAGCCCACCCTTGCTGGGATTTAACAAAGGTAGTTCAAGGAAATACTTTTTTTGATCAAGACTTTTATCTGGAAGAGCTAGCAAAGAGTAATTTAGATGGCGTTGAGGCGATCGCTTACCGAGAAAATGACGAGATAACCAAGGTTTGTGTTGATCACTTTAGTGAGCTAGCTGAGAGGTTTGATTTAGCGATAACTGGCGGATCTGATTTTCACGGTTACAGGGAAATAGGAAAAGACTTAGGTCTAGTTAACGTCTACTTGAAGGTTCCTTACAGCTGTTTAGAGCGTTTAAAAGGTAAAAAACATGACTGATTGTATTTTTTGTAAAATAATAAATAAAGAAATTTCAGCTAACCTGATTTATGAGGATGGCTTGATTGTTGCTTTTAATGATGTTCATCCTCAGGCACCAATACACGTTTTGGTGATTCCTAAAAAACATATTACAACCTTTTTGGATCTTAGCAAATCTGACTTGTTAGTGATAGAACGAATGATTGAATTTATGCAGAAGCTAATTAAGGAAAAAAGTCTTGACAAAACAGGTTATCGTTTGGTACTTAATGGTGGTTCATATCAACACGTCCCCCATTTACATTGGCATTTGTTGGGGGACCACTGAGAGGGGGTGTTCTTATTATGACAATGGTTCGAGCGCAAGAAGGCGAATCAGTAGATGTGTTAATTCGAAAATTTAATAAAAAAGTTCAAGCTGACGGTATTCTTACTGAACTGAGAAAACGTGAATTTTACGAAAAGCCTTCAGTCATTCGTAAACGTGAGGAAGCAGCCAGAAGAAGAAAGCAGCTGAAAACTTCGCACGGTTAATCGAATGTATAAGGTAAACACGTTCGTTGAGCCACATTACCCGATAAAAAGAGCGCTGCTTTTTAAAGTGGCTACGCTTGCTATGGAGTCAGTAAATGTTCATGGGAAGGTGGAATTGACTGTGAGCGTAATCGGTAACCGCAAGATGAGGCAGTTAAACGGGAAGTATCGTGGAATTCCTGAGACAACAGATGTTCTTTCATTCTCTTTAGCTGAAGATAAGGCACAGTTTGTTAATCCTCCCGACACTAAAGCTCTGTATTTAGGGGACGTAGTGATTTCATATCCTGAAGCGATATCCCAAGCAGCGGAAGAGAGTATCTTGATAGAGGAAAAGGTAGCTTTTTTGCTTGTACACGGCCTCCTTCATCTCTTGGGTTATGACCATGTTAAACCAGCTGAGGAAATGGTAATGACAAAAGTTCATGAAGCTATTATGAAGAAGATAAAATTTGAAGTGTCTCTGGACGGCTGAAAGATGAAATTAATCGTTGGTTTAGGAAACCCTGGCTCTAAATATAAGTATACCCGTCATAATGTCGGGTTTATGGCCATTGATCGGTTAAAGACTATTTCTGATCTATCGAAAAATACCATTTTATATACACCGTCTACTTTTATGAACGAGTCTGGGAAGGATGTTAATAACACGGCCACCTACTACAAAGTTTCTCCAGAAAACCTTTTAGTAATCCATGATGACGTGGACTTGGCTTTAGGGGTTGTAAAAATTCAAAAGGGTCGATCTAGCGCTGGTCATAAAGGGGTGCTATCAATTATAAATTCGCTTGGAACACAGGACTTTTTTAGAATTCGGGTTGGCATCGGTAGACCAGAAAGTCCGCTTTCAGTAGAAGACTACGTTTTACAAAATTTTAGTGATCTGGAAGAACCGATTTTAGATAAAGCTCTAAAAGAATCAATCGAGCTAGCCACTAACTGGGCTAAAAAATAACTAAAAATTGATAATCCTATGTTGTCTACACCTCCCCCCAAAATGTTAGAGGGTTTTTTGTTATGGTGGAATTAAGGTCTAGTAAACTTTTTAGTTTAAAAAAAGGGAGTTTGATCGCCCCAATCTCGATAGTAGATCATCTGGTCAGTTTAGGATATAAAAGGCAGAATAAAATTCTTGAGGTAGGAGATTTTGCTGTGCTTGGTGGTGTGGTGGATATCTGGTTAGAACACTATAATAATCCTGTAAGGTTTGATTTTTTAGGAAATACTCTCGAACAGATTTTCCTTTTTAGTTTAAAAGAGCAGAAAAAAATTAGAGAGATTGAAGAAGTTTTTATTGTTCCTTTTAAAGCGGTCTCTAATAAAAAGGTTAAATGGCCGAAAAAGGATTCAGACCAACGGGAGAAATTATTTTTTTCTGAAATAAAGTTAAATGACTTAGTAGTTCATATTGACCATGGGTTGGGAAAGTTTATCGGGATAACCATTCTCCACGATCAAAAGGAAGAGAGCTTAGCTATAGAATACGCAAGGGGGGATAAACTCTACGTTCCTGTTTCTCAAATTGATCGCGTAACTAAATATATTGGTATACCTGGCCGCAGATCGAGATTAAATAGTTTAGGTACGGCAACTTGGGAGAGAGTAAAGAAAGAGGTTGAGCATTCTGTAATTAATATTGCTAAAGATTTACTGGCTATTTACGCTGTTAGAGAAACCGCCTACCGCCCACCTTTTTCTAAAGATACTCTATGGCAAAAGCAATTAGAGGAAAGTTTTGAATTTCAACTAACAGAGGATCAAGAAAGAGCCTTAAAAGAGATAAAGGAAGATTTGGAAAAGAATATGCCGATGGATAGGCTTTTAGTAGGAGATGTGGGTTTTGGTAAGACGGAATTAGCTGTTCGAGCAGCCTTTAAAGTAGTTCAGGATGGCTATCAAGTGGCCATCTTGGTACCCACGACTATTTTGGCCGAACAACATTTGCACGTATTCAGAGAGCGCTTGGAAGATTTTCCCGTTAGGATTGCTACGCTTTCTAAATTTAAAAGTGCTGAAAATCAAAAAGAGATTATTAAGAATTTACAGGAAGGGAGAGTGGACATCGTCATCGGGACTCATCGTTTGCTCTCACAAGCGATAGAATTTAAAAGCTTGGGTTTGGTGGTTATTGATGAAGAGCACCGTTTTGGCGTAGTTCAAAAAGAAAAATTTAAACGTGTACGTTCTCAGGTAGATGTCCTCTCCCTATCTGCAACTCCTATCCCTCGGACGTTGCACATGGCTCTCACTAAGATTAGGGCCATTTCTGTTCTATATTCACCGCCTAAAGGGAGGGTACCAATTGAAACTTTCGTTGGCGAGACGCAGGAGGGGATTTTGAGGGAAGCTGTTTTGAAAGAGACTGCTTTAAGGGGGCAAGTTTACTACGTGCATAACCGCGTAAGAAATATTCTTGATCAAGTAAGACAATTAAGGGAACTCTTTCCCGAGTTAATAATTGACTTTGCTCACGGACAAATGAAGGAAACTTTGCTAGATAAGGTAATAGATCGATTCCTTAATAAGCAGATTGACATATTAGTTTGTACAAATATTATTGGAAGTGGTTTAGATGTTCCTAATGCTAACACTATCATTGTAAATGACGCGCAGAGGTTTGGCTTAGCGGATTTACATCAACTAAGAGGACGTGTAGGCCGGTCTGATAAAAAAGCTTACGCTTACTTTTTATATCCAAAACAGTATTTACCAAAAGGAAAGTCTTTAGAGCGGCTTTTAGCAATAAGAGAGGCTAGTGCGTTAGGTAGTGGGTTTGTGCTTGCTGCCAAAGACTTAGAAATTCGAGGCGCTGGGAACCTTTTAGGAAAAGAACAGCACGGAAATGTTTCTTTAGTAGGATTTGAACTTTACTGTCAACTTCTTACCCGAGCAGTGGAAAATTTAAAGTCTAGATAGGTTTTACCGATAGGACAGCAAGAAAAAAATTAGAATCAAAATCTTTAAGTTTTATGCTAGAATAAGTTTATGAACGTCTTGTATCGTAAGTATCGTCCCCAAAAGTTTGCAGATGTGGTTGGCCAAGAGAATATCAAAAATATTTTGACCAAGGGTTTGGAGTTTGGGAAAGTCTCTCAGGCGTATCTTTTTTCTGGTCCGCGAGGGGTAGGTAAAACCACAACAGCTAGACTGGTGGCTAAATCTCTGAACTGTCGACAAAATAAGGATAATAATTTTGGAGAACCGTGCGATCATTGTGATAGTTGTCGCGCGATTGCTGAGGGGAGATACCTAGATTTAATTGAAATAGACGCTGCTTCTAATAGAGGAATAGATGAAATTAGAGACCTAAGGGAAAAGATAAAACTATCTCCAACAGAAGGAAAGTACAAAGTTTACATTATTGACGAAGTGCACATGCTGACAAACGAAGCTTTCAACGCTTTACTAAAGACTTTGGAAGAGCCTCCTGTGCATGCAGTTTTCATCCTTTGCACGACGGATCCCCAAAAGCTTCCCTTGACTATTATTTCTCGTTGCCAGCGATTTGATTTTAAGCGTGCAACTAAAGAAGATTTGCTTAAGTATTTAAGGTATCTGAGTAAAGCAGAAAATTTAGAATTGGAAGAAGAAACCTTAACCTTAATTAGCCAAAAAGCAGAAGGGAGTTACCGAGATGCGGCAAAAATTTTAGATCAACTTTCCCTAGGGAATCAAAAAATTACGGCGACCCTTGTCAATGAGTTTTTTGCCTTGAGTGGAAGTGATTCCTACTCAAACTTACTTGATTATTTAATTTCAAAAGACGTTAAAGAAGCGCTTGTCCAAATTAATAGAATCTTTGAAAATGGCCAGAGCCTTAGAGAGTTCAATAAAAGTTTTCTGGAGTATCTACGAAGATTACTAGTGATTAGGGCAGACGTTGGAGAGGAATTAGTTAAGCCACAATTAACTAAAGAACAATATGAAAAGATGGGGCAACAAGCAAGATCTTTGACTAATCAACAAGTACTCAGATTAATTAATTTATTTGCTAAGTCAGAAGAGGGATTAAAGTCTGCAGTTATTCCCCAACTTCCGTTAGAATTGGCCATTGTAGAAGCGTGTAGTGATGGGCTGAATGAGGCCAAAACTAAAAAAGAAGCTCCTAAAGAAACTGAAGGAAAATTGATCCAATCTACAAGAGTGGAAGAACCAAAGAAAGCGGAAGAGGAACAAGATAAAGCTGCTTTGGTGTCACCTAAAAAAGAATCCTCAGAAGAAAAATCGGGCGAAATATTGAATGGGTCTGAGTTGACTATTGAGTTTATCCAGGAACACTGGCCCTCAGTCCTAAAGTCGATCAAGCCACATAACCATTCTCTCGAAGCATTGCTTAAAGGTTGTGAACCGATGAGCTTTGATGGTAAGATATTAATGTTAAAATGTGCTTATCGATTTCATAAAGAACGACTGGAGTCACAAAAAAATAACGAGCTACTGGAAAAGATTTTATCAGAAATAATTGGTGCGAAGGTAAGAGTAAAATGCCTTTTAGGCGAGAAGAAGGCGACTAAAAATATCGACCCTCAGGAAGTGAACAATATAGTTCCCGTAAGTGACGATGACTTAGTAAAATCAGCCTCTGATATTTTTAATGGTAGTTTACTTTAAGGAGAAAATCTATGTTTGATAAATTAAAACAAGCCTACGACTTAAAGAAACAGGCGGATACTCTTAAAAAAGAGTTAGAAAAAGAAATCGTGGAAGTGGAATCCGGCGAGATAAAAATTAGAATGTCAGCGGATCAGAAAGTGCAAGAAGTTACGTTAGGTTCGAATCCAGACCCAAGAGTTCTCAAGGATGTCTTCAATAAGGCGGTGGAAGAGTCCCAAAAAGTTGCGGCCAAAAAGATGCAATCAATGATGGGAGGCCTAGGTGGGTTAACTGATTTGTTGAAGTGAACTTCCCACAATCTCTCATCCTGCCTGGTTATAGAGAGTTTAGATTTAGCGTTTATGAATGTACCTAAATCAGTGGCAGATTTGATTGCCGAATTTGAAAAGTTGCCTGGAGTAGGGCCAAAGAGTGCCCAGCGTCTGACGTACTATCTTCTCCATGTGCCTAAGGAGGATGTCTTGGCTTTCGCTGAGGCACTAAGGCAGTTGAAAGAGAAGACCGTGATTTGCTCAACCTGTTGGAATATCGCCGAAGCTGACCCGTGCGAGATTTGTTCGTCTTCTACTCGGGATAGATCAACTATTTGTGTGGTAGAAGAGCCGCTTGACGTTTTAGCTTTAGAGAAAACCCGCAGTTACAATGGTCTTTATCATGTTCTGCATGGTTCAATCGCACCTATGGCAAACATCGGCCCGGACGAGCTGCACATCAAAGAATTATTGCCGAGACTAAAGGGTGATGAGGTGAAAGAGATAATATTGGCAACGAACCCGACAATGGAAGGGGAAGCGACCGCCATGTATCTTCAGAAATTAATTCAACCATTGAGTATAAAAATTACTCGAATTGCTCGAGGTCTCCCAGTCGGTGGGGATTTGGAGTACGCTGATGAGGTGACATTAAGTAGAGCAATTGAAGGCCGTCGAGAATATTAAAGGAGGCAATTATGGCTCTAATAGATCAAGTGCGAGAGGATTTAAAGCAGGCAATGCTATCTAAGGACGAGTTAAGAGTATCCACCATTAGGATGCTTTTGTCGGCAGTTAAAAACACGGAGATTGCCAAAGGGCACTCATTAAGCGATGAGGAAATTTTGGCGGTAGTTCAAAAAGAGGTTAAGCAGCGCAAAGATTCGATTGAAGGGTTCAAAGCTGGCGGACGGCAGGACTTAGTGGCGAAAGAGACCCAAGAGACCGAAATTCTTCAAGGATACCTGCCTGAGCAATTAACAGAAGAAGAAGTTAGAAGAATAGTAGAAGAGACTGTTCAGGAAACTAAGGCTACTGGAATCAACCAAATGGGAATGGTAATGGGTACGGTAATGGCTAAAGTTGGGGGTAAAGCTGCTGGTGATGTAGTGAGCAAAATAGTCAAGGAGAAACTTACCCCCTAAATCCAAAGTTTGTGCTACAATAGAGGCATGCAAGAACTTTTTCTTTTTAACACTCTTTCTAGAAAAAAAGAAGAATTTAATCCTATTCATCCGGCTAGAGTGGGGATGTACGTTTGTGGTCCAACTGTTTACAACTACGCTCATATTGGCAACCTTCGTTCCTATATTTTTGAAGATATCTTACGGAGAATCTTGGCGTACAATAAGTATCAAGTTAAGCAAGTGATGAACGTTACTGACGTAGGACATCTAACGTCTGACGCTAACACTGGTGACGACAAGGTGGAAATGGAGGCCAAAAAAGAAGGGAAGAGCGCTTGGGAAATTGCGGCCTTTTATACCCAAAAATTTAAAGAGGATTTAGCAAGATTAAATGTTCAGCCACCCACTCTTTTGGTCAAGGCGACTGAACATATCAAAGAACAGATTGAATTAATAAAGATTTTAGAGAAAAAGGGGTACACTTACCTAACAGATGATGGAATTTATTTTGATACATCAAGATTTCCAAATTACACTAAACTAGCAAAGCTCGACTTAGAAGGATTGATAGGGGGAGCGCGCGTAGAGTTAAACCCTCAGAAAAAACATCCAGCTGATTTTGTCCTATGGAAATTGTCACCAAAAAAAGTTAAACGTCAAATGGAGTGGGAAAGCCCCTGGGGAGTAGGTTTCCCTGGGTGGCATATCGAGTGTAGTGCGATGAGTATGAGATACCTCGGAGAGACTTTCGATATTCACACCGGCGGGGTGGATCACATTCCGGTTCACCACACCAACGAAATCGCCCAATCGGAAGCCGCTACGGGAAAGAAATTTGTCAACTACTGGCTTCACGGCGAGTTTTTGGTTTTAGGCCAGGATGAAAAGATGGCTAAGTCCTACGGGAATTTCATTACCCTTCAGACTTTGGTGGACAAAGGCTTTAATCCTCTTGCTTACCGATATTTGTGTTTGACCGCCCACTACCGCTCGAAGCTTAATTTTAGTTGGGAATCTGTTCAGGCGGCCCAAAATGCCTTGAATAATCTCTACCAAATGGTTGGGACTTTTGAGGAACCTCGGGTGGGTTGTGCCGAGTATGAGCAGCGATTCCTGGAGGCAGTGAATGATGATTTGGATATGCCCAAAGCGTTGGTAATTGTCTGGGAGCTAGTCAAAAGCGATCAGCCCTCTTCGGCTAAAATGGCCTCTTTAAAAAAGTTTGACCAGGTTTTAGGTCTTGATTTGCAAAAAGCACGTGCCGAGAGGTTGGAACTTCCCCCCGGGGCTCAAGAGTTACTTTCCGCGCGGGAAAAAGCCCGCAAGGCCAAAGATTGGGCCAAGTCTGATCAACTTCGAGAAAAACTGCTTACGATGGGCGTTGAGGTTGAGGATGGGCCGATTGGGACGAGATGGAAAATAATGGGATAGAGTCTTAGAAAGCTTAAGTTTGGTGATCTTGGAAAAAGGAGGGGTGACGATAACGGCTAAATTACATTGCGTCACCCCCAATGATTGCTTGATTAGCGACTACTTTTCAGGATAGAGCCGCGAGAGACCTAGAAGCGCTACCTGAGACGTGATCAGGACGGCGACAGCAGCAGTCTGATCGTATCTGAGGAGACCAAGTATCCAGTTTGCGATTATTAGAAAGACTCCAGAGACGACGACTGTAACCACCGTGAAGACGACCCAGTTCCCGACGATGTTTTCCCACAAATTATCGCTGTTACTTCTGATAGCTTTCGGAAATCCCAGACAAGCTAGTTGGGACCCGAAGACAACGGCGATAGCCGCAGTAAGACCTAAGGTCAGAGCGCCGAAGATCCAATTTACGACCACCAGAAGAACACCAAGGACAACCATAGAGACGAAGGTTACCAGTACCCAGTTGACGATATGGCCCCACGGTGTAGTTTGACTAGTAGACATCTTTCTCACCTCCTTTCTTCCCAAATCTCTCTTTCGAAAGAACCTTCGACTAACGTTTCTCTAGCGAAAATTCATTCTTAACCTAGCTATACCACTCAATCAATCGATCGTCAACACCAACAAGTTGCTATGGGTTCTGGAAGAAAAATTTAGCCAAAAGATGGAATAGACTCAGAAACAGGTAAATTTGGAGGTAAAAGAGTGGGAGGGGCGGCGAGGGTATAAGAATATGGATTATGGATAAATTGATAATTGCGTAACCCAAACAACCGCCCCAATAAGCTTGCTACCGGATTAATCGAATTCTGGAACTGTGGAGTCGATAATCATAGCCAATGCGGGACCAAGTAGCGCGCTGAAAACTATCACTACTGGTTGGCCAATAACTGGTGCTCCGTAGACAACTCCAGTGCCGGTTGCTCCGATAACGACTGCCAAGATGATGTACTCTCTCATTTTCTCTTCGTAAGCAGTTTTTAAAGAAGAACATTTCTTACCTAACTATGCCACTCAACCAGACCTCCGTTAACTCCCTATACTTATTATTGGTCTTGAATTGATTTTTGGAAGGTCGTTGGTAGATTAACTCTCCCACATTCAACTTTGAATCCGAACACCCCCCATAAGTTAAAAACCTCCTGAAGTGTGCTAAAGTTTAATATCTTTCTTGATCGATTGTTAATTTCCCAAACTATATCGTCCAGTTCTTCTTGCGTCAAGTCGTTAAATGATGTTCCCTTCGGCAAGTATCTTCGGATTAACCCGTTATGGTTTTCGTTTGTTCCTCTCTGCCAAGAAGCGTAAGGATCAGCAAAGAAAGTTTTCATGCCCAACTCTTTTAACTGAATATGCCGGTGGTTTTCTCGACCGTTATCTAAAGTCGTTGATTTTCTCGCCTTTAAAGGTAACTGCCTAAAGATTTCTTGCTGGGCCTTTAGAGCCTCTTCCGAAACAATGGCGTTAACCTTTCTTGCGGCAGTTAACCGGGAAATTCTTTCTACTTCGGTTGTATGCCTTCTTTGTCTCCTTTACCTTCAATCGTGTCTTCTTCTCAGTGACCAATTCTTTTCTTTGGTTAACCACCTCTGGCCTTTGGTGGATACTCACTCGACCTGGAATACTGCTTTTATGAACCTTCCGACCGGATTTTCTTTTTCTCTTGACTTGTTTTCTTGGTATTCCCAAAGCTTTTTATCCTTGTTTTCTGGATCATAGATAAAGTCGTAAATTGTTTCGTGACAAATTATTGTTTTTCTGTTTTCTTTCTTCAGCCTACCAGCAATTTGTTCCGGGCTCCAACCTTCCAGAATTTTCATTTACGTAAGCGTAGGTCTTGGGATCTTTTAGGGGTCTCTTTCCCGAGCTTTGATAACTCTCGCTTCCGCTAAGGCTTGAGCATGGATAGCAACGTAATGTTCCCCAAAACTGTTGCGGTTAATTTCGTCACTAATGGTTGAAGGACTTCGGTTTAACCTTCGGGCAATCTCTCGGATTTTAATCCCAGCACCAAGCCAAACAGCAATCAAATCTCTTTCATGCGCAGTTAGTTTTGTGTGATGTTTTTCCATAACCTTGTATTTTAACAATACAAGTGTTCGGATTCCAATTAGAATATACGTCTTCCCGTATTCTAGGAACGAACGCAACTCCTAGAGCAAATTAAGGTGCTCATTAAATACTTCCTGAGCTGTCTTGTATTGTAATATTTTCCTGGGCCTGTTGTTAAGCTCCCAAATTACATCCTCCAGC
>JAMCZT010000032.1 GCA_023485445.1 Patescibacteria group bacterium | reverse complement strand
GCTGGAGGATGTAATTTGGGAGCTTAACAACAGGCCCAGGAAAATATTACAATACAAGACAGCTCAGGAAGTATTTAATGAGCACCTTAATTTGCTCTAGGAGTTGCGTTCGTTCCTAGAATACGGGTGAATTGATTCCATTTTGCTCTCCTTTCGCTCGTTTATTTTGGGCAATTATACCAAAAATAAACGTAAAATTCAACTATAGGCTAGGGATTGGAAAGTATTGATTTTTTAGACTATGTTTGTTTAGATTAGATTGATCGCTAAACTAATTATGTGGAAGAGGAGTTTGGTAGTGGATTTAGTTTTAAAAACAATGATCGCCGCCGTGGAGAGCGGTGGGGAAGTGTTGAAAAAATATTTCGGCGAGAGCTTGGCGGTGGAAGAAAAGACCCATGTTTTCAACTTTCGCACCAAAGCTGATCTTGAATCCGAAGAAAAAATTCTTCACGTTCTCATTCAGAACTTTCCTGATTATAATCTTCTTTCTGAAGAGGCAGGTTTTCTGGATAAAAAATCGGAATTTACCTTTGTTCTCGGTCTGCCTTATTTTTCAATCAATCTTGCTTTGCTGAAAGGTGAGGAGGTGATTGCCGGAGTGGTGGGCAATCCGATTCTTGATCGAATTTACTTTGCGGAAAAAGGTTGGGGCTTTTTTAGGTAAACGACGCTTGCAGGTCAACCAGGAAGGTGATATCAAACGAGCGACAGTTACCTACGTTTGCGGTTACGACTACTGTCGAGAATATAAAAGCGAAGTGATCAAAAAGTTGTTTAACTTAGGAGTGACGCGAGTGACGGAAAATTGGACGCCTTCTTTGGATATGTGCCTGGTTGCCGCCGGAAAAATGGAGGCCTTGATCGACGACGGCAACGAACTTTATGACTTTTTGCCCGGCAACCTGATTGCTCGCGAAGCCGGGGGCGCTGGTTACGGATTTTAAAGGCAAGCCAGAGGGGAGTGATAAGAATAGAGTTTTTCGGTTAGACTCATAAGACGATAATAGCCGCTTGGGGATTTTTGAAAAAATTCCGGCGGCTTCTCTTTCATGACCAACATCCACTAAAGGCCTTAAGTCTTAATTGAGATAAAAGGTTCTTAAAGAAAATTTGTATTTACCTAGAGTTGATAATCCCAACCAGGCTGCCAGGATTTTGTTTTTCGCCAATCCTGTGCAAACGCTTGCTCCCATGTCTTATTTTTAAGCAGTATATCCAAAGCTAGCTGGGGTGCTTTGTGAGCGACAATCGCGATAGATTTTCCCTGATAGTTTTTCTTTAAAAATTCCAGAAAGTCGGCGATTCGGTTTTTAACGTCTTCGTAGCTTTCACCTTCGGGAAATCTTTCGCGGATATGTTTCTCCTGCATTGGCTCAACGATCGAAGAGGGTTGACCATTAAACCTGCCGTAGTTACATTCTCTCAGCCGAGGATCGGGAATAATCGCGGCAGTTCCTTCAAAAGTTAATTGAGCGGAGGTCATAGCTCTTTTTAAATCAGAGCAAAAAACGACGTCAAACTTTTTGTTTTTTACCTGGTCTTTAAGATCGATTGATTGCTGGATTCCCAAATCTGAAAGGTTAACATCTGACCAACCAGAAGAAATTTTCTGCTCATTATCCGTAGTGGTACCGTGAACAAAGTAAGTGACTTTAATTATCATAAATATGATTTAATTGAAAATTTGGTCGGGGTGAGAGGACTCGAACCTCCGGCCACTAGACCCCCAGCCTAGTGCTCTAACCAACTGAGCTACACCCCGTTACAAATTAAATTTTAAACTCGAAAGTCTAAATCCGAAATAAGTGTATTTTTAAGTTCCACTTCTCTATCATGTCGCACAATATTTTAAATAATTATTAAAAAGCTTAAACTTTGAACTATAACTTTGAAATTTGCCACTTTTAACTTATTGTCCCCTCCCCTATCGTCCGAATTTAAGCCGATATTATTGTTTGATATTTTAGCATAAAAGCTTTAGAATTGAAACAGTTTGGAAGTTTGAGAGTAGTTTAAAAAGATACTTAGATAAATTTTGATGGAGGGTTTATGGACGACCAGAAACTTCAAGCAATTCAAGTCGCGATGTCCCAAATCGAAAAGCAGTTTGGGAAAGGCTCGATCATGAAATTAGGTGACGCTGGGGAAAAGATGTCAGTAGACGTGATCTCGACCGGGGCACTGGCGTTAGATTTGGCCTTGGGAGTAGGTGGACTTCCGCGAGGAAGGGTGGTGGAAGTTTTTGGGCCTGAGGGAAGCGGTAAGACCACTTTGGCCCTTCACGTGATTGCTGAAGCCCAACGAAAAGGTGGGGCGGCGGCCTTTGTCGATGCTGAGCACGCGCTAGACCCTCTTCGTGCTCAAGCCCTGGGAGTGAATATTAAAGATCTTTTAGTTTCCCAACCAGATACCGGAGAACAAGCCCTTGAGATCGTCGAGACCTTGGTTCGCTCGGGGGCGCTGGACGTGGTGGTCGTGGACTCTGTGGCGGCTTTGGTGCCGCGAGCCGAAGTTGAAGGGGAAATGGGCGATGCTTTTGTGGGGATTCAGGCTAGGCTGATGTCCCAAGCCCTTCGGAAGTTAACTTCTTCGATTAACCGGTCAAACACGCTGGTGATTTTTATTAACCAACTGCGGGAAAAAGTGGGGGTTATGTTTGGCAATCCTGAGACGACTCCAGGAGGGAGGGCTTTAAAATTTTATTCTTCCGTCAGGTTAGATGTGCGGAAGGTGGATAATGTTAAAGACGGTGGGGATTTTACCGGCAGTCGCGTGCGGGTCAAGGTTGTAAAAAATAAAGTCGCTCCCCCATTTCGGGTGGCGGAATTTGATATCATGTTTGACAAAGGGATCTCGAAAGTCGGTAACATCTTAGATATCGCGGCCGAAGTAGGGATTATCCAAAAGAGCGGGGCTTGGTTTAGTTACGGGGACGAAAAGATTGCTCAAGGCCGTGAAGGTGCTAAAGTTTATCTTGAAGAAAACCCGAAGGTAGCGGTGGAAATAGAAAAGAAAATTCGGGACGCGGTTAAAGAAGGCGCGCCGATGGTTGCGGTTGGGGTGGACGAGGGCGGCAATAAAGAAGAGTGAACGAGATTACAGCCATTGAAAAGCAGAAAAAGGATTCCAAAAGGGTCAGTGTCTTTTTAGATGGTCAGTTTGCCTTTGGGATTTCTTTAGAGCAAAAATTTGAGGAGAAGCTTAAAATAGGCCAGGTTTTGACTGGAGTCCAGGTTAAAGAGCTAGTGGAAAAAGACCAGGTTAGTCGATTGATGGACAAAGCTCTCCATTTTTTATCCTATCGTCCTCGAACTGAAAAAGAGGTTCGGGATCAGTTTTTGCGTAAAGGAAAACTTAAAGACTTAAAAACAGAAACTGAAAAAGCCGCTTACCAGAATTCAGTGGAGAAAGTGATTAATCAGCTTAAAAAATATGGCCAGGTTGATGATTTCGACTTTGCAAAATGGTGGGTCGAGCAGCGTCTTCGGTTTAACCCACGTGGTTTCCGATTATTGAAAATGGAACTACGTCAAAAAGGAGTAAGCAGAGAGATTATTGACCAAGTAGCCAAAGAAAGAGAAAGTCAGGAAGAAGCCACAGGATCTCCGGAAGAATCCGCTTTGAAAGCCGGCGAGAAAAAGCTTTCCCTTTACCGAAATTTAGAAAAAGAGGAGTTCCGGAAAAAATTAGGCCAGTTCTTAATGCGCCGGGGATATGACTGGGACGTGATCGCCCCTGTCGTTGACATCCTTTTGAAAAAAAGGTAGAATAAAACCACTAGGGCAACGAATTAGCTTGATTTTCCAGTATTTTTAAATTTTGCCCCTAGCTTAGAACAGAGATGGACTTTAATGTTGATATATTTAATTGTGGCAGCAGCGTCCTTAGTTGCTTTAGGAGCTGGTGCAGGTGCGACATATTATTGGACTAAGAAACAGACTTTAAAAACCACTCCTACTCCCCTTCCGTCCAAAGCTACTGAAGCGGAAGCCTCCGCCCGAGCGAAGGAAATCGTTGTTGAAGCTAAAGATGAAGCTTACCGGATAAAAAAGGCGGCTGAAGAAGAAGCCCGTGCTACTAGGCGGGAAGTTTTGCAGTTGGAACAAAGAATTAGTCAAAAAGAAGAGTCATTGGAGAGAAAGATAGGGGCATTAGAAGAGCGGGAAAAGCAACTTGTGACAAAAAACGAAGAATTGGCGAAGAAATCAGAGGATTTAGAAAAGATAAAACAAGAACAGATTGCGAAATTGGAACGGGTGGCAGGATTGACCCGCGAAGAAGCTAAGAACTTGATTATGGAAGCGGCTGAGGTGAAGCTAAAAGAAGAAATTGGCCGCAAGATTAAGGAATCCCAAGAAGAGGCCAAGGATGAAGCGGACAAGAAAGTTCGAGAGATTTTGGTTCACGCTATGCAGTCCTCCGCGACTGATTACGTCCCAGAGTTTACGACTTCGACCGTCCGTCTTCCTGACGAGGACATGAAGGGCAGGATTATCGGCCGGGAAGGTCGGAACATCCGCGCCTTAGAAGCGGCAACTGGGGTTGATTTTGACATGGACGAAACTCCTGGAGTGATCCGGCTTTCTTGTTTTGACCCAGTTCGACGGGAAGTGGCGAAAGTGACCTTGGAGAGGCTTATTGTTGATGGCCGAATCCAGCCGGGAAGAATCGAAGAAGTTGTCGAGAAAACCCGCAAAGATGTCGAAAAGCTGATGCATGAGGCCGGTGAGGATGTTGCTTACAAATCTGGCGTGCCCCATTTACCTCGTGAAGTGATCGACCTTTTAGGCCGTTTCAAATATCGGACCAGTTACGGCCAAAATATGCTCCAACATACTTTAGAGGTAGTTAATTTGGCTAAATCAATTGCTAGCCAAGTGGGTGGAAACATGACTTTGGTAAAGCAGGTTGCTTTACTTCACGATATCGGTAAGGCTGTCACGGCGGAAGTTGAAGGTCCACACGCGGAAGTCGGGGCGGATATTGCCAAGCGAAATGGTTTATCTAAGGAGATTATCGAAGGGATTGGCTCACAGCACGATGACAACCAATCCTCGCTAGAAGCGGCGATTGTTGCGGTGGCTGATGCGATTTCCGGAGCCAGGCCAGGGGCGCGAAGGGAATCTTTGGAAGAATACTTAAAACGGGTGACGGAACTGGAAAACGTGGCTAACTCTTTCCCTGGAGTGGAAAAATGCTTTGCTATTCAAGCTGGACGTGAAGTTAGGGTTTTGGTTGTTCCTGCGGAAATTGGCGACGGGGAGATGATGAAGTTAGCCCATGATATTGCCGAAAAGATCCATGATACCGTAACCTATCCAGGACAGGTTAAAGTGACCGTAGTTCGAGAGACACGAGCAGTGGACGTGGCTAAGTAGTTAAAAGTTATAGTTCTTTTAATTTGGCAAGCAAAGCGTTTGGAAAACTTTCATGCGTATATTATTCATCGGCGACATTGTTGCTAAACTCGGTCGAAAAGCCGTCAGCGAAATTCTTCCCAGTCTCGTTGAGGAAGAAAAAGTTGATTTGGTGATCGCTAACGTGGAGAACCTTTCCCATGGTAAGGGGGCGACTCCTCAGGCAATTGACGAGATCCGCGGTTACGGGGTGGACATTATGACCTCTGGTAACCATATTTGGTTTCGAGAAGAAACGTACCCTCTTTTAGAAAACGACCCGACGATTATCCGGCCGGCAAATTACCCCGGCGACGTGGCCGGTTTTGGCTTTACTATCGCGACAGTGAGTGGAAAAGAAAAAGTTTTAGTAGTTAACCTTTTAGGCCGGCTTTGGATCCCCGATCCGACAGAAGACCCTTTCCGGACGATAGATGAAATTATCGCAGACCAATGCGCTAAGGAAAAATTTGCGGCGATCATCGTTGATTTTCATGCTGAAGCGACTTCAGAAAAAATGGCCATGGGTTGGTATCTCGATGGACGGGTTACTCTAGTTGCGGGGACTCACACCCACATTCCGACTTCCGACACCTGGATTCTTCCTAAAGGAACGGCTTATGTGAGCGATGTGGGAATGACGGGAGCTCAGCACTCGGTTTTAGGGGTAGACCCGGAAACGATTATCAAAGCTCACAAATACCCCTATCCTCAGAAATTTGAATGGGTCGAGACGGGCCCGAAGATATTTTCTTCCGTTTTTGTTGAAACGGATAAAAAGGGAATGGCTAAATCGATCAAAAGAATCGATAAAATTTTGGAATAAAAAGGGGGTGAACTTATGTTAAAAGTAGACTTGATCGAAAGGGTTGCGAAAGAAGCTAACCTGACTAAGAAGGCAGCCAAAGAAGCTGTTGAGGCGACTTTTGAAAACGTTGAGAAGGCTTTGAATAAAGGGGATAAGGTAGTCATTTCCGGATTTGGCACTTTTGTTGTTCGAAGTCGACGTAGTAGGATGGGTAGAAATCCTAAAACCGGTCAGCCTTTACAACTCCCTTCGATGAAAGCGATTGGTTTTATCGCTTCTAAAGTTTTGAAGAAGGGTGTTCGCTAGGCTAACTCTTAAATATTTGAGATAAATGTTATGCTTAGCCATCTAAATAACCATCATCCGAAGAAACACGCGATCAGCTTTAAACACGCTTTTGCCGGAATTATGGAGGGTTTGCGGGATGAGCCAAGATTTCAACTCCAACTAATAGCGAGTTTCCTTGCCGTATTTGCTGGAATATTTTTCAGGATTACGACTAGTGAGTGGTTGGCTTTAATACTAGTGATCAGTTTTGTCTTAACGACAGAATTGATTAACACCTCGATTGAAAATACAATTGACCTAGTTTCTCCTGATTTTCATCCGTTGTCTAAAGCGGCAAAGGATTGTGCGGCCGGAGCCGTCTTGGTTGCGGCAGTTAGTTCCCTTGCCGTGGGTTTGATTATTTTTATCCACCACTTAACTTAATTTCAAGATTTTCAGCAAAAACACCCTTGCGAATTGCTTTGTCTGCAATTATCACAAGGGTGCAGGGATGCTTTAACGGTTATCTAGAACTATTACTGGATCAGTATCGAAAAATCCCCCTTTTTGATCCCCGATTATCTCCCACTGATTTCTGGTTCGTCGGACAGGTCGGGCATAGTATCGGTCGCTTTTTTGGAGGGTCTCTTCTTGCCGGCCCGGTAGGGAAAAAACTGTGCCAATAGGAAGTCCTCCAAACCGATCCAAACCGTTAAGATTTAGCATTACTTCTCCCTTCTTACCACCACTGGAATTTTGGTTACCTACAACAGATTATCTTGAGAACTAAATCTTAATGCTCACCTCCTTCTTTGGACGTTAATAAAATTATAGACGATTTTTTAAAAAAGAAAAAGATCAAGCTTGTTGGAAGGTAGTATTGATTTTGACCATGAAAGTTTGGTATAAAGGGGACAAACGAGAGGTTGGAATTGCTCTTTTAAAGGAGTAAGAAGTGGTAGAGAAATCATTTCGAAAGAAGATCGAATTCTATGCCTGGATTTTGTTTTTGACAATTTTTGATTCTGTTGCCGAAGCTTTGGTGAGTATCTTTCATTACCTAGCTTCATGGACAATAAGACTGGGGGGAAAGGATTTTATCAACGTACGCCTTGCATACAGATTAACGGCTCTTCTTTGTTTCTCCGCCGGAATGGCTTTGCTTAGTTGGGATTGATAAGACTTTTTGGGTCGCAAAAGTCGTTTTAGAAAAAGAAATGACAAGGCGACCCTTTCTTTTCTCCCTATGATTTAGCCTCAATTTATGTTAAAATCACTTTCGATGAAATACTTTATCCAAACTTTTGGTTGCCAAATGAATCTTGCTGACTCCGAAAGGATCGCTGGCGCTTACGAAGCTCGGGGATATTCGGAGGCAAGATCCCTTGCTGAGGCTGATATTTTCGTTATCAACACTTGCTCCGTCCGCCAGTCCGCGGAAGATCGAGTTTATGGCTTGGGAAAAAAAGTCAAGCAGAAAGATAAAAATAAAAACTTTAAAGTGGTCTTGACCGGCTGTGTTGCCGGACGGGCTTTAAATGACAAAAGCGGAAAACAGCTCAAGGATTTGAAGAAAAAGATGCCCTGGGTGGATGAATTTCTATCTCTTGAGGAGGTAGGTTTTGATTACCCTTCCGTCCGTGCTGATAAAAAACACGCTTGGGTTCCCATTTCAATTGGTTGTAATAACTTTTGCACTTACTGCGTCGTCCCTTATTCCAAAGGGCGGGAAGTGTCTCGGCCTTTCGAAGATATTTTAAAGGAAGTAGAACAGTTGGCCAGGATTGGTTATAAAGAAGTAACCTTACTCGGCCAAAATGTTAACAGTTACGGAAAGGATTTTGAGATTCCGGATCAAAATCAAAAAGGAAACGGTTCCAAGACTAACTTTGCCGACTTACTAGAAGCCGTTTGTAAAGTCTCGGGACTTGAAAAAGTTCACTTTTTAACTTCAAATCCGCAAGATTTTTCTGAACAATTAATTGACTTGATTGCTAGAGAGAAAAAACTTGATCGTTACATCCATTTGCCGATTCAATCCGGGAATGACGTCATCTTAGCCAGAATGAATCGAAAGTACACAGTGGCCCAGTATAAAGACCTGGTTAAAAAAATCAGGGCAAAAATTCCCAACGTTGAGTTTGGCACTGATGTAATCGTCGGCTTTCCGGGGGAGACGAAAGAACAGTTTGAAAATACTGTCCAAACCTTTAAGGAAATTGGATTCAAAGTAGCTTACATTGGAAGGTACTCTCCCCGACCGGGAACGGCGGCGGCAAAATTTTTCAAAGACGACGTTTCGAAAGAAGAAAAAAAGCGAAGGTTTCACGTGTTGGATGACTTGGTTAATAAATCCAGGCAGAAGTCCAAAGAGGATTAATTATATGATCAAACTTCTCGTTATTGTCGGCCCAACGGCGACTGGTAAGACCGATCTCGCTATAAAATTAGCGAAAAAATTTAGCGGGGAAATAGTTTCGGCCGATAGTAGACAGATTTATCAAGGCATGGACATCGGAACAGGAAAAGAAGTCGCGGATAAAAAAGTGATAAAAGAAAAGGGGAAGTGGATTGTTCGAGGCGTACAGATACATCTTTATAACGTAATTAAGCCTGACGAGACATTTAGTGTGGCCGATTATCAGCAATTAGCGTATCAAGCTATTGAAGATATCCAATCTCGGGGAAAACTACCGATTCTAGTGGGTGGTACAGGGCTTTATGTTCAAGCTGTGACCGAAGGATTAAAAATTCCTAAAGTTCCTCCCGATTTGAAACTTAGGGAAAAGTTAGAGCGTAAGCCTTTAGCTCATTTAGTCGCGGAATTAGAAAGAGTTGATCCTGAGACTGCTTTTCGTATAGATCAGAAGAACCCTCGCCGGATTATCCGTGCCTTGGAAGTATACTACTTAACCGGGCAACCAATTTCTACCTTGCAGGAAAAATTTAAAGCTGACTTTGATTCTTTAGTGATTGGCTTAGTCGCCCCTCGAGAAATTCTTTATGAAAGAGCCGATAGACGAATTGAGCAGTGGTTTAAAGAAGGGTTTATCGAAGAGGTTAAAGATCTTTTGAAAAAATACAAACCTGGGCTACCCGCGATGAGTGGGATTGGTTACCGACAAGTAGCCATGTATTTACAGAAGAAGTTAAGCTTGAAAGACGCGATACAGCGCACGAAATTTGACACCCACGGCTACATTCGCCGGCAATTGACCTGGTTTAAAAAAGACAGCCGTATTTTTTGGTTTGACATTACGGAAGCAGACTTTAGGAAAGAAGTGGAAAGTTTGGTGAAAGAATGGTACAATACGGTGGAGAGTTGTGAGGCGCAAAATTTAGGATAGCTTACAATCGAGGATATGTTTAGTTCTACTAAAAACACTATTCTTTTAGGAACCGCACTAATTATTTTATTTTTCCTTTTCTTGGAAAGGTCGATCGTTGTTCCCTTCATTTTAGCGGCTATTTTTGCTTACATTTTCAACCCCGTGGTTGATTTTTTATCTTCTAAAACCCATCTGCCAAGGGTCATTTCCGTCTTGCTTATTTACCTTGCGGTGATTGGGGTGACTTTGACGACTTTTATCTATATTAGTGGGGTGCTTTTAAAGGAAACGAACCAATTAATTTCCGAGACGAAAGAAACAAACATTTTCGACGCCGGTCAACTCGATTCGCTTCCCCATTGGGAGGTTGGAGGACAAAAGTTCGGTTTAAAAATGGTTGTTGTGGAAAGTACGAATACCCTAAGGAAGGAAGCTGATAATTTACAAAATAATCTTTGGCCCTTCTTCAGTGGCGCGGCCAATAAGTTAATTGCCGTGTTGATCTTTTTAATTGCGACTTTCTATTTTCTCAAGGATGGAAGGAAGTTGTTTACTTTCATCGAAAAGTACCTTTCAGAGAAACAAAAAGAATCTTGGGAAGAACTGCTCAGGAGGATTAATCGAGTCTTAGGGAGTTACCTGCGTGGACAAGTCCTCTTGGTTTTGATTATGACCACGATTTCTTTCATTTTCTTGACCTTTTTAGGGATAAAATTTGCCTTAGTTTTAGCGATCGTGACTGGTTTCTTAGAGCTTATTCCTTACTTCGGTCCGATCGTCGCGACAACTTTGGTAACCGCCACGGCCTTTTTGACCGGGACGAGTCGTTTTGGCTTTGATCCCGTTACGTCTGCCTCCCTCGTAATCCTTGGTTATGTCTTGTTTAGGCAGTTTGAGGATTACTTTGTTATCCCCCAAGTTTTAAGTCGAGTCACGGAGCTGCATCCCTTGGTCGTCCTTTTTTCTACCTTAGCTGGCGGGCACCTAGCGGGACCAGTTGGTTTTGTTTTAGCTGTCCCTATAGTGGCGACAGCGAGGGTAGCAATCCTTTTTGCTTTAGAAAAGACAAAATAATTCTTCGATTTTTCATGAGTTCTCATTGGAATCCGAACAGTTGAATTTGAGGCTAACTTGTGGTATAATTAGGCCGTTCAAGGGTAGTCGGATGATCACTCTTCAGAAAATGTAGAGAGGAAAGTCCAGACAGCGCAGAGCAGGGTGCCCACCGTAAGGTGAGGAGCCGAAAAGGCCTAGTAAGAGCAACAGTGACGAACCGAGGTAAAGCTCGGGTGAAACGCCCGCAAGGGTCCCCCGTCGCGTAAAGCTATGGGGGAGGCAATCCTCCCTGCTGCAACCTCCGAATGGTACGTTATCAGGCGGCTCGCCGAGTACCAAAGACGAGGGCATTCGTCGACTTAAAGGATCGATGGAAGGTGTGCTCATTTACTTGTCATACCTAGATAGATGATCGTCTATTCTTCTAAGCTTTATTGCAAGGAAGGAAAAACAGAATCTGGCTTACGAACTACCCTTGGACAATTTATTTCTTTTTACTAACCAATTCCTCATAAATTTTTTCGTACTGATCAACCATTTTACTGACACTAAAGTTTTTTTCGACGTGATCACGACAGGTAGTCGGAGGAATCTGGCTGATGTTTTCATAAACGGAAACCATTTCTTCCAAGTCCTCAACGATATATCCCGTTTTCCCATGTTCAAGAACCTCTGGGACGGACCCACGGTTAAAGGCGATAACTGGTGTTCCGCAGGCCATCGCTTCGATCATAACTAGACCAAAGGGTTCCCTCCATCCGATGGGGTGAAGAAGACAACAGGCTCGGCTCATCAGGCGATTTCTTTCTTCTGTATCGATCTCGCCGACCCATTTGACTTGCTCTCCACCGAGTTGAGGCTCGATCATCTCTTCAAAGTAGCGGACATCGTTTTTTTGGTGGGGATCGAGTTTGGCGGCGATAATTAGATTTTTATGTAAATATTTTGCCGCGTCGATCGCAAAATGGACTCCTTTTTCTGGTGAAATGCGGCCGACAAAGAGGAGGTATTCGTCTTTTTCTTCAGAAAAAGGGAAGCTACCCACGTCAATTCCGTGGTGAATGGTAGCGACATAATTAAGGATAGGTAAAGGTTTTCGTTGGGCATTGGAGATCGAAACATAATTTAGGTCAGCATAGGCAGAATAAATGTAACGGTTTTCGAGGTTAAAGGAGCCGTGCAGGGTAGTTAAGACGGGAACCTTCGAAATGTGGCCAAAAGGGAGGCCGTAGTAATCTAGGTGGCTATGAACCAAGTCAAATTCATTGCTTTTTTCAAAGCCCGCTCCGGCGTTTAATAGTTGAAAGATTTGGAATTCATTAATTTTGGCCTCGCGAAGAGGTTTAGGGTAAACTGATTCCAGGTTTGCCGTGGTAACAGAGTCGCCGGAAGCAAAAAGAGTAACTTCATGCCCTCTTCTCACGAGTTCTTCCGTCAGCACGCTGACGACTCTTTCTGTTCCGCCGTATTTTTTTGGAGGAACCCGCTCAATCATCGGGGAGAGCTGGGCGATTTTCATAAAAAGACCTTGCTTTAGAAGTTTAAAATATTATACAATAATATAATATTATATATCAATAATAATGTCAAGTATTTTACGTTCTCCGAACTTGTCATTTAAATCTTGTTCAACCTAAGGTACAATTAAGTAGAGATAAAAAGTAATGATTAAAGATTTAGTTAAAAACAAAGTAAATAAGAAGTCAAAGAAAATTAACACCTTAAAGTTAAACCGTTCGCTAAAAGATAAGTTTTCAGTAGATAAATTCATTAAAAATAACAAAAAATTATTTCTTTTTTTCATCGGTTTTTTTCTGATTTTTTCCATTATCGTTTTTAGCTGTTTATTTTTGCTTAGGAAACAAGAACAAAAGGTTGGCCAGAAAAGAACTCCCCTCGCTTCGGATCTTGCTCCCAGTTCTTCTCCTAGCGCGTCAACTTCAAGATTAGTCAAAGAAGCCACGAAGGAAGCTGTGGTTGCCGCCCCAGAAAAAAATAATCAGAAAATTTCACGAAAATTGCCAATTATTATGTACCATTATGTCGAAAATATTTTGAACTCTTCAGATACTCTGCGGCAAAAATTAAATATTCCGCCAGCTATTTTTGAGAATGAATTAAAGAATTTAAAGGAAAATGGATACCAGACTTATTTTGTTCGGGAAGTCCCGGAAATTATAAATGATCGGATGCTCTTTTCGCCTAAAGGAGTGATTTTGTCTTTTGATGACGGGTATGAAGACTTTTACGCTGATGTTTTTCCTTTACTAAAGAGATATCAAACGAAAGCTACTTTATACGTGATCTATAATTTTATTGATCGTCCTGGTTACTTATCCGCTAGCCAGATTAGGGAACTAATCGCGAGTGGTTTAGTTGAGATTGGGTCGCACACTTTAGATCATATTGACTTGAGAAACGCTCCAGACTCCGTGGCGAAGAGGGAAATTTTTGAAAGTAAACAAAGGCTGGAGAATAAATTTGGGATAAAAGTAAAAACCTTTGCTTATCCTTTTGGGACCTACAATAGTGAAACGCTAAACTTGGTCAAAGAATCAGGTTACACGGCGGCCGTTTCAACCATTCCAGGAACTTACCATTCCAACGAAAAATTGTTTTATCTTCACCGTCTCCGGCCTGGTATTTTTTACAACCATGACATGGTTAAAGTTTTAGAAGAATATAAATATTAAAACTTTCGGTAGTATCTAAGAAAAATTATTCAGACAGAAATCTTAAACCAAAGAGAAGATTGACAGTTATAACTCGTTTAGTTGATAATTAAAATCAATGAGTGACTGTCTATGCTTGCAAAAGTAATTTCTGGAGCAGTGGTTGGCTTGACTTCTGTTCCGATCGAAGTGGAAGTTGATATCGCCTCTCAAGGGCTGCCTTCTTTTACGATTGTTGGGTTGCCCGATAAGGCGGTTGAAGAAGCCAAAGAAAGAGTTCGTTCCGCCCTCCGTAATTCAGGCGCTGATTTTCCTCCCAAAAGAATTACCGTTAACCTTGCTCCCGCTGATTTACCTAAAGAAGGTCCCGCTTACGATTTACCTATTGCATTAGGGTTGATGATGGCCTCAGGACAGCTAGAAGGGGATCTTTCGCAATCCTTAGTCTTGGGAGAACTTTCCCTGGATGGTTCTCTCCGCCATACGAACGGAGTCCTGCCTTTAATTATTTTAGCCAAGGAAGAAGGCTACCGCCGTGTTTTTCTTCCGGCCATAAACGCCAAAGAAGCGGCAATCATCGAGGGCGTGGAAATTTACCCAGTAGAAAATTTATCCCAACTTTTTTATCATTTAAACCAAAGCAATTTGATCGTTCCCCAGCCGCTAGTTAGCTTTGATTTTTCGAATTCGAGTGAACCGGAATTTGACATGAAAGACGTTCAGGGACAAGAACACGCGAAACGTGCTTTGGAAATTTGCGCGGCCGGGGGACACAATATTCTCTTGAAAGGACCGCCGGGGGCGGGAAAAACTTTGTTGGCCAGGACTCTCGCCTCGATTTTGCCAGATTTTACTTTTGAAGAAGCCTTGGAGGTGAGCAAGATATACTCCGTGGTTGGTCAGCTTCCTACAGAAGAGCCGATTATCAAAAAAAGGCCTTTCCGTTCTCCCCATCACACTACTAGTAGCGTGGGATTAATTGGCGGCGGGAGCCATCCAAAACCAGGAGAGATTTCTTTGGCTCATCGAGGGGTACTTTTCTTGGACGAGTTTCCCGAATTTCCCCGTTCGATTTTAGAGGCGCTCCGGCAACCTCTTGAAGATGGTTTTGTCACCGTTAGCCGTGCTCAAGGGACAGTGAGCTTCCCGACAATGTTTACGTTAGTGGCTGCCGCCAACCCATGTCCTTGCGGTTTTTTAGGTGACCGTGATAAGGAATGCCTATGCAATCCGTCCCAAATTATCCGTTACCAAAAGAGGATTTCTGGACCGATTCTTGATAGAATAGATTTACACGTGGAAGTGCCGGCCGTGAAGGTTGAAAAGCTAACTGACCAACCAAATCAAGGGGTGGAGGACTCAAGGACCGTCCGGAAGAGGGTGCAAGAGGCTCGCAGTATCCAAACAAAGCGGTTAGCAAAGGTAGGCTTGACTTGCAATGCGGAAATGGGTTCGAAAGAAGTGAAAGAATTCTGCTCTTTGGATCCAGAGTCCCTTCAAATTTTGCGTGCGGCCATTACCCAAATGCATTTATCAGCGCGCAGTTATTATCGGGTTTTAAAGATCGCCAGAACGATTGCTGATTTGGCGGGGGAAGAAAACCTTTCTTCCGTTCATGTGGCTGAAGCTCTCCAATATCGAGCAAAAGAAACCTAAAATTAACAATAAGAAGTAAACGGTTACTAGGACTTTAATTTTTACAAAAAGGAGGTGACAAAAATGAAAGGCCGAATAAATTTCGATTGGTTAGTGCTTATCCAGATGGTGATCGGGTATGAATGGTTGCAAAGCGGTTGGGAAAAAATCCATTCCGGGACTTTTGCCTCTACTATCGGAAAAACTCTGGCGGCTTTTACGGCGGCTAAAAATCCGAACGGCTGGTATGTTGACTTTCTCAAGTCTTCTGCTATTCCCAACAAAGAATTATTTGCAAACCTCACGATGTATGGGGAGCTTTTGGTCGGAATTGCCTTACTTGGCGGAGGTCTCTTGCTTCTCTTTACCAGCTTAGGTGGTTACGCGAGAGCTTATTTTTGGGTCTTGCTAGCGGCTCTGGTTGGAGGGGCTTTAATGAATTTAAACTTCTATTTCGCTGCTGGTTGGACAAGCCCTTCAACTTCTTCTGTTAACGTTATCATGTTCTTGATTGAGTTGATTTTGATCGGCTTCGTCTTTAAATTCTTAACTAAAGAAGAGCTCAAATAGGATAAGGAATTCCAAAAGAAAAACCCCCGCTCGGGGGTTTTTCTTGTTGATTTTAGCTAATATGTCTTCCTCCGGCTGCGCCGGAGCGACATCTAGACTAGTCTAGATTAGTAAAACTAACCACCAATTCGGAACATCTTGGTTCCGCAAGATGGACAAGAGGCTCGCAAAGCTCCTTTACCATTTTTCATGGTGATTTTTTCAGGATTGGAGACTTCTTGCTTAGCTCGGCACTTCACACAATACATAGAAGCCATGTATTGTCACCCCCTTTCAATGCCCTCGGAAAGACGTTGAAAAACATCTTACTTTGGTTGGATCATATTTTTCGTTAACTTAATCTAAAAAACTTTAAAATCAACTTATCATACCCTTGAGATATAATCAAGCTTAGCACAACTTCAAAACCGATTGCAAGAGAGGCTAAGAGAGTTATTTTTTTTAAATCAGAATAAACATATGAATAATTGTAAGCAATAGTTTCGATTGAAGATGAGCTAGCTTGATTGGGTGCGATCTTGAAGGTTGTGATTTTTCGTTCCGTTGTCTTTTCTTCCGCCGGATGCAGCACCGTTGCTCGAATAGTTTCTTCCGACTCAACCGACATCTGCTGCCCGACTTGCTTCTTAAGTTGACGGAGTTCTGTGAGAATTTTTTGCTGTTTTGTTTTATGTTTACCCATAAGATCTACCTCAACATATATACTAATAGGTTCGGATCAGATTTGTCAAATGTTTGCGACTTGGGGAGGTGGATGGTAACTTGCGTTTCTTGACAGGAGGTGCTATTATATCGAGTAAAGGATATACTCAATGAGGGCAGAACTGCAATTAATTTTCTCTAGCTTGGCTTTTTTCTGGCTGCTCATCTTAACCTTCCTTTTCTGGAAGCAATACTCCCATTATCGAAAATTGACTAAAGGGGTTAGCAGTGGGGATTTTAAAAAAGTTCTCGAACAGCATCTCGAGAATTTAGGCTTGGTTTCCCAAAAGGTCCAGGAATTGGTTAAACGTTGCGATAGCTTTGACCTGCAATTGCCGGCTTTTATTCAGAAGTTTGGTTTGGTTAGATTTAACCCCTATAAAGAAGTGGGTGGGGACCAAAGCTTTTCTTTAGCATTTTTGGATAAGGACGGGAACGGGATTGTAGTGAGCGCCTTACATAGCCGGGAAAGCACGCGGATTTACGCTAAGCCAGTGGTAAGGGCAAAAGAAGCGAAATACCAGTTTTCGGAAGAAGAAAAAGAAGCGATCGAAGTGGCCGTTAAAAGTAAGGGTTAGACAGGAGGATTTATGTTCCAGAAATTAATTGGAAAGTTAAACTCCTTGAAGGCAAAGATGGATGGGATGCCGGGCTGGAAAAGAGGTTTGGCTTTACTTACTCTAGTCGCCGTTTTATTAGGAACGGGGGGAGTTTTGGCGTTAGCGGTGAATGCTTTTAACCAATCAAACACGATCGTTTCCCCGGTGGGCAATTCTTCCACTAAATCTTCAAAATCAATGGTTGTTTCCCCAAACGAACCCAAGGATACTCCTGACCCGATCAACGGAGTCCTTTACGCAAAAAGTGAGGTTAATAACTGGAAAACAAGGGTTCCTTTAGCCATAATGATTGAAAATCATGTCGACGCAAGGCCGCAATCAGGCTTGTCAAAGGCGGAGGTAGTTTATGAGGCTTTGGCGGAGGGTGGAATTACCCGTTTTATGGCGATTTTCTTAGCCAGCAGTACAGAAGTGGGGCCGGTGAGAAGCGCTCGCGCTTACTACCTTGACTGGTTATCGGAATACGGGGCTGGCTATGCCCACTGGGGCGGCAGTCCGGAGGCAATGGATTTGATCAAGAGGTATAGTTTGAAGGATTTAGACCAATTTTTCCTTGGAGCGCCGACCTATTGGCGGGTTGCAGATCGGGCAGCTCCTCATAACGGCTACTCTAGCACAGACAAGCTTTGGGAAGCGGCCGAGAAGAGAGGCTACAACGTTTTGCCTAGCTTTGACAGTTGGAAGTTTAAGAACGACTCTACTGATTCGGCAAAAACTGCCGGAACCATAAACATTGATTTTGGCAGCGCCGATGCCTACAACGTTACCTGGAAATATGATCCAGAGAAGAACATTTATCTCCGTGAAAACGGAAAAGTTGCTTACAAGGATAAGGTAAACGATGAGCAATTTAGCGCTAAAAATATCGTGGTCGAGTCAGTAAAGGCTAGTTCTTACGATAGTTACGGTCGTTTGAGTATGGAAACGGTAGGTTCTGGAGACGCGAAGATCTTCCGTGACGGAACGGTCGTGGAAGGAACTTGGAAAAAGCCTTCCCGGGAAGAAAGAACAAAGTTTTACGATCAAGCTGGCCAGGAGATAGAACTTAACCGTGGCCAGATTTGGATCGAGGTTATCCCGTCTTCGGCGGGAGGGCTGAAAGGCGCGAAGATCGAATACAGTAGTTAAGTCTAGTTAAATTTTAAATAATTTTATCTGCCTTAAAATTCGGAGGCATTTATGTTGACTGATTTGTTTTTATCAAAAACTAGGGTGAAGCTTTTACAAACTTTTCTTTTCCCAGCGGGGAAAATTTATTATGTCCGGGAATTGGTTAGATTAGTGGGGGAGGAAATTAATGCCGTCCGGGCCGAACTTGCCAGGATGGAAAAGTTAGGCATGGTGGAGTCAGAAACGAGAGCCAACCGAAAGTATTATGGCTTTCGGAAAGATTATCTTTACTACGATGACCTTGTAAGGTTGGTGAGCAAGAGTACTGGATTGGGCGGCAGCATCATTAAAGAAAAGATGAAACTCGGCAAAATCAAGTATGCGATGATTTCTGGGGCTTTCGTAAAGGGAAAATCATTGAGCAGTCAAGATGTAGATCTTTTGGTTGTTGGAAACGTGGTTCTTCCCCAGCTTTCGGCGATCGTGCGAAGCGCCGAGAACAAGGTTGGGCGAGAAATTAACTACACGGTGATGACGGAAGAGGAGTTTAATTTTCGCAAGCGCCGTAACGATCCCTTTGTCTTAGGCATTTTGAGTAAAAGCCGGGTAATGCTGCTTGGGGATGAAGAAGATCTTCTAAAATAAATTAAAACCTTTTGTCTAGTTGGTTAAAAGTTTAAGGGCATACCAACGTCATGTAAGACATGAATAAAAAATAATAAAATTATGAAACCAGAGAATAACACATTAGAGAATAATCCCAGGGTAGATAATCCAAACAATCAAATTGTTTCTCCAAAACAAAAAGGTTATCTTCTTCCAATACTTGGTGTAATACTTCTTACCTTAATTATAGGGACTGGGGCATATTATTTTGGAACTCTCAAAAACAATAAGTCGGAACAAACGTTGCCTTCTACTGTAGCTCAAAACACAGCACCAACTAAAAGTAGTGAAGAAGTTCCAGGTACCCCTGCAAGATCTCCAGCGACTGCTTTTGATGAAACTACTAATTGGAAAATATATTCGAATCTTGCTTATGGAGTTACTTTAAAATATCCATCCGAATGGAGTGTGTTTGAAGATACTCAATACAAGAAAATTAAGTTATTAAGTGAATATCCTCGAAGTGTAGATCATAGCGTTCGTTTGGAAATAGCTACCTATATGTATGACGGAAAAACTCCTATTGAGGATTGGTGGAATAAGAATTTGAAAGCGTCATCTGTAGGTACTCCTGCAGGCACAACAACTATTAATGGTTTACCAGCTTTAAAGGTAACCGGACAAGGAGAGACGCCTTTCGCTGTATATTATATTCCTGTAAAAAATACTGTATATGAAGTGTCTATTGATGAGATTTCTTCTTCTGATATGGCAAATAACGTAAAGAAAGCAAATCAAGTTCTTCAAACGGTAACTTTTAGCGAGTAAAAATAACTTCACGTCTAGAATGAGTGCAATAAATGTAGCGTAAATATTACATGAGGTCAGGGATAAGTGCCATTTTAAGTACTTGACTAAGAGAGTTTGTTTTGAAAGAATTGGGATGATGCAACTTAATCGTCTCAATGATAATCCAATTCTAAAACCAACCGCCAATTGGTGGGAAATTCAGGCCACTTTTAACCCCGGAGCGATTATTTTTCAGGGAAAGGTGGTTTTATTGTATCGAGCGATCGGAGGAGATGGTCTTTCCCGGTTTGGGTTGGCAAAAAGCGTGGATGGATTTACTTTTGAGAGATTTGAAGATCCGATCTTCGAAGCTGAGTTAACTAATCAATATGAGCGGTTGGGAGTAGAAGATCCGAGGATTGTTCAGATAGAAGATACATACTACATTACCTACACTGCCGCTTCAGTTTATGAAGCGATTACTTATCGGCAACAAAAATTTGCCCCATCGCTTAACCACCCTGCTCCTTGGCGAGTTCGTCCTTCTTTAATTACGACTAAAGATTTTCAGACTTTTGAACGGAAGGGGATTATTTTAGACGTTGATACTAAAGATGTCACTTTATTTCCAGAAAAAATTAACGGCCGTTTTGCTTTGCTCCACCGGATTTATCCCCACATGTATCTTACTTTTTCAACTGATTTAAAAAATTGGCAAGATGAACAGATTTTGGTTGACCCTAAAGAAGGTTTTTGGGACAGTGAACGAGTAGGTGCCGGGGCACCTCCGATCAAAACCGAAAAGGGTTGGCTTTTGTTTTATCATGGGGTGGATAAACAACATATTTATCGCTTGGGAGTACTGCTGCTGGATTTAAATGATCCAACTAAGGTTCTCTATCAAGGACCGGAACCGATTCTTGAGCCAGTTGAAACTTACGAAAAAGAAGGTTTAACCCCAAATGTCGTTTTCACCTGCGGAGCAGTTGAGTTGAATGATCAGTACTACGTTTACTACGGTGGGGCGGATAAAGTGATCGGGTCTGCGGTCATAGGCAAGGAGGAAATTCTTTCCAATCTTCCTTAAAAATACCCCATTTGACTTCCTAGTAAAATTTGTCGCATAATATTTAAGATGAAGAATAAACGATTTGCACTTTGGGGGATCGTGATCATGACGATGATTGCCCTAGTTGTTGATTGGCCCAAAGTTCCAGTAAAAATTAACTTAGGATCACTTCATATAGATACCGTGATTGCTGGTCCAGATATCGACGTTGACTTTTTGGGTATGAAAATTCGAAAAGAGCTCAACATCAAGGAAGGGCTAGATTTACAAGGTGGCACGCGGTTAGTCCTGCAGGCAGACATGAAAGATATCGCTTCCGAAGATCGTGATAAGGCCTTAGAATCTGCCAGAGACGTTATTGACCGTCGGGTAAACCTTTATGGAGTTTCCGAACCATTAGTTCAGACCTCCAAGTCTGGAAATGATTACCGGATTATTGCCGAGCTTCCTGGGGTCAAGGATATTAACCAAGCAAAAGATTTAGTTGGTAAGACCGCGCTGCTTGAATTTAGAGAGTTCAAAGAAGTGACACCTTCAGCCCAAGAAGTCCCCACTTTAGACAACACCAAAGAAACTGGTTTGACCGGCAAAGACTTAAAGAGTGCCAATGCCGACTTTAACAGTCAAAATGCCGAGCCGGTGGTCTCGTTCAAAATGACACCAGAGGGCGGTTCAAAATTTGCAGACATTACCAAAAGGTTAGTGGGGAAACCATTGGTGATTTTCCTAGATGACCAAGCTGTGACTTGGCCGACGGTACGGGAGCCGATTACCGGCGGTGAGGGGGTTATTTCGGGTAACTTTACGGTTGATCAAGCTAAAGAACTATCGATCCAACTAAATGCTGGGGCTTTGCCCGTCCCAGTGAAAATCGCTGAAGAGAGAACGGTTGGGGCGACTCTCGGCCAGGAATCCGTCAACAAGAGCCTTTTCGCCGGCGTTATTGGTTTGGCAATCGTCATTGTTTTTATGATTGTTTACTATCACCTCCCTGGGATTTTGGCGGCAGGGGCTTTGATAATTTATTCTCTTCTCGCTTTGGCGTTGTTTAAACTTATCCCGGTTACCTTGACCCTCGCGGGAATCGCCGGATTTATTCTTTCCATCGGAATGGCTGTGGATGCGAATATTTTGATCTTTGAGCGAATGAGGGAGGAACTCCGCGCCGGGAAACAGAAGAAAATTGCCATGGAGATTGGGTTTGCGAGGGCTTGGAGCTCGATTCGAGATTCGAATGTCTCCTCGCTTATCACTTGTGGAATCCTTTACGGATTTGGAACGGGAATTGTCCGTAACTTTGCTTTGACTCTAGCGGTTGGGATACTAGTTTCGATGTTTAGCGCAATCGTGGTTACGAAGAACTTTTTAAGATTAATTTACAAGAAATAAAATCAAAAGACTCCCATGAAGAACTTTTTTAAGTTAAAAAAAACGTCAAAGGCAAAATCCTCGACTTTTCATAAGCTGCATCGGAAGTTACTTAAACGGCATGAAGCAGTGGTTGAAGATTTGAAGTCAAAGCACCAGGAAAGCTTGAAATGGTTGGAAAAGAAAGGCAAGTCGGTCGATGACTTGACCTCGACGGCCGCCCAGACGGCAACTGCTTCTGCGATCACCGGAATGCTTTTGCTTTCCCCTGGAACAGGAAAAGCCAGAGAATTGCCGCAACCAAAACCGGCGATGGTTAATGAGGCTACTCCGGGGGTTATCGTCGATAAGATTGAGGCAAAATTAGACAAGGGGATCGAGCTTTCCGAAAAGTTAAAGAAAATCTTGCCAGAAAAACCCCAGCCTTTGACAAGAACGCAGGCCGGCCAAGCAAGCCAGGCAATCGAGGAAATGACTGGGATAAAGGCGGTTCAAGAGTTGGAGGGTAAGAAGCTTAATACGGATTATGGTTTTGTGGGGGCAGAGCAGCATCTTTATCGTTTTCCTGGGGATACTCTGACACAGCACGCAGAAAATGCCCAAGACTGGTTAATGTATGGGCAGTCGGGAATTGCCCCTCATCTAGGTGCATGGGGATATTTTTCTGAAGGCCATTTCGGTTTGACGAAGGATGCTCGGGATCGGGAACGCTGGTACTTGGTGGCCCAGACTTTTCTTGCTCCTGGATGGAAAGATAACTATCGGGAAATGTATGAGTGGTTTAAGTTTCGGAAAATGATCATGATCAATCCCGAAACCGGTCAGGGGGTCGTGGGGGCCTTAGGCGATAGCGGCCCAGCAGAATGGACAGGGAAAAGTTTTGGGGCCTCTCCAGAGGGGATGGAATTTTTAGATTTGGGGGGTGGGCCGAGGAAGGGAAAAGTGATTTTATTCTTTGTTGATGATCCGGAAAACAAGGTTCCTCTAGGACCGATTAATGGGGAGGAAAAATGATCAATTTATATCAGCGATTTGTCCAGGCGCAGATGATCCAAAACGAGCTGGAGTTACTTGATTTAGAGGAAGAAGAATGCAGGCAGCTTTGGCAAGTCTTAGAAAACACTTACAACAGCCGGATAATAGACGCGATTATGGAGGAGTTGGCAGAAGAGGACAAGGTGATCTTTTTGGAAAAGATAACAAAGACGAATGAAGTCGAGGTAGTTGAATTTTTGAGGTTAAAGGTTAATAATATTGAGGATAAAATTGATCTGGTTGTAACCAAGTTAACTGACCAGGTCTTAGATGATATTAGAGAACTGAGGTAATTTATGCTAGATGTTGTTGGCAAGAAATGGATTTATTTTTTTCTGTCCGCTATTTTGATTATACCGGGGATTTTTTCCCTAGCGTCCTGGGGACTTAACGCGGGGATAGATTTCACCGGGGGAACTTTGCTGGAGTTGAAACTAGAAAAAGCCTCCTCTGGAGTGAACATCAGTTCAGATATGACAGCGAAAGAAAACCAACAGATCCGGGACGCGGTTAAAAAAGATGGCCTGGAAGTCTCTATTATTCAACGCTCAGGGGATCAGGTCTATACTTTGCGCACCCGCCCATTGGAAACGGCTCAATCTGATAAACTTAAGAAGTCCTTAGAAGAAAAGTTTGGCAAGGTCGAACAGCTGCGACTGGAAACGGTTGGCCCGACCATCGGAGGTGAACTGCTTCGCAACGCCATCTTATCTATCGTCTTTGCTTCGATCATGATCGTTATTTATATTGCCTTTGCCTTTCGTGAGGTGCCAAAGCCAGCTTCCAGTTGGCGTTTTGGTATTTGCGCCATTCTGGCGTTAATTCATGACGTTCTAGTCGTGGTGGGGGTTTTTTCCTTGCTTGGTCATTTCTATAAGGTGGAAGTGGATTCTTTATTTGTAACCGCTCTGCTGACCGTCATCGGGTTTTCCGTTCATGACACGATCGTTGTTTTTGACCGGATAAGGGAAAACCTCAAAAGGCGGGTTTACTCGACCTTTGCCGAAACTGTTAACCACTCCATCCTCCAGACCATCGGCCGGTCGCTAAATACCTCCCTGACGGTAGTTTTTGTTTTGGTGGCTTTGATCCTTTTTGGGGGAACAACGATCCGTTGGTTCGTAGTGGCGTTATTGGTGGGAATTCTTTCTGGTACATATTCCTCAATCTTTAACGCCTCGCCTTTGTTAGTTCTTTGGCAGGAGTGGCAGGATCGGAAAGAACTAAAAATTGCAAAGTGAAAAGTTGACATGAAAGAAAAACGTTGGGTGGTTGCGCCGAGGGTAAAAGAGGACCTAATTGAGCAGCTTCTGTACAATCGCCAGATTACAGACGAAGTAGAAAAGAATAAGTTTTTCAATCCCTCCTTAGATCCACAGCCCTTAATTTCGAAAGACCAATTAAAAAAAGCGATCAAAAGGATTCGCCAAGCGGTTGAAGGCAAAGAGCCAATCGTGGTTTACGGCGACTTTGACGTGGACGGAGTGACTTCGACGGCGCTGCTCTGGGAAACCTTAAATAAATTTGGGGCCAAAGTGACTCCTTATATTCCCCACCGGGAAAAAGAAGGCTACGGCCTTTCGGAAGGAGCAATTAAGGAGATTGCTGAAAAGAGGGTGAAGTTGATTATCACCGTTGACTGCGGCATCAACGCGGTCTCCGAAGTAGCGCTGGCCAATTCTCTAGGGATCGAAGTGATCGTGACGGATCACCACCACCGGCAAGAGGATTTGCCAGAGGCTTTGGCGATCCTTCACACGACTGATCTCGCTGGTGTAGGTGTCGCCTACGAGCTCTCGACGGCTATTTTTAAAGAGTTTGGCCAAATCATTCCGGTTGAAGCGTTAGACTTGGTGGCTTTAGGCACAGTCGCGGATATGGTACCTCTTTTAGGAAAAAATCGGAGTTTGGTCAAGCACGGTTTGAAACAACTTAATCAAACGACCCGTTTTGGTCTGCAGGCGATGATGGTAGAAGCTGGGGTAAAAGTAGGGAGTCTGGGGACATACGAAATTGGTTTTATGCTGGCCCCTCGGCTTAATGCGATGGGGAGAATGGAGCACGCCATGGATTCCTTACGGCTGCTCTTAACTACTCGCAAAGAGCGAGCGGAGAATTTGGCCCAAAGACTAGGGGAAACTAACGCGCAGCGACAGCGATTGACTTTGGAAACTATAGATCACGCCCGAACGATTTATGCGGACGCGGAAAAGGGGAAAAAAATCTTAGTTTTGTCTCACGAAGGCTGGCAGCAGGGGGTAATCGGTTTGGTGGCCGGGCGGCTGGCCGATGAGCTTGGCAGACCAGTTTTAGCCGTCAGTCGCGGTGAGGAGTTGAGCAAAGGTTCCGCCCGATCGATCGGTGGTTTTAACATCATTGACGCGATTTGTAGTTGCAGCGATATTTTAGTCAGTCACGGTGGTCATCCTCAGGCGGCCGGTTTTACCCTTGAAACAAAAAATTTAGCGGAGTTTGAAAAGAGATTGGTGTCTTGGGCGGAAGATAAATTGAAGGACGAGGATCTGACACCGCTGTTGAAAGTGGAAGCGGAAGTGACTCCCGATCAGATTAGTTTTGAAACAATTCGCCAACTACGCCAATTTGAGCCTTTTGGGATGGGCAATCCCGAGCCGATTTTTCTGGGTCGAGGTTTCGAAGTCAAAGATTTTCGAACGGTGGGCAGTGATGGAAAGCACTTGAAACTGCGGCTCGGCGCCGAGGTGATGGGGGCCTGGAAAAGACAAGGGGTATATGAAGCGATTGGTTTCGGGCTAGGCGAGTGGAAATTGAAGCTCCGTCCGGGAATGAAGGTCGACGTGGCCTTTGTGTTGGAAGAGGATAATTGGAATGGAAACAAGAAGCTGCAATTGAAGGTCAAAGATCTTAAACTGGCTCATAACTAACGTTTACCGTCATTCTGGACGCTCAGTCTTCTGACTGATTGCCAGAATGACGTAGTGAAAGCTTGACAGGCAATATTTACTAGAGGTATATTAATTTTAATGGAACTGCCTAAAGAATTAACTACCATTACCGCTACTTCTAAGACCCTCGCGGCGATTGTCTTCGTGAGCCTTCCCTTTATCGCTTTTTTTGCTGGTAATTACTATCAAGCTTCAGTGACTCTCAAATCAACGGATACAAACGTCGTTTCCACTCCTAAGACTAGTACTTCCTCCGCGAATACTGTTAGCACCTCTTCAGCAACGGCTGACTGGAGAACTTACTCAAATTCAACCTACGGACTGTCATTTAAGTATCCAACTACTTTAGTTTTAGGTTCGTCATCCAGTGCTAATAACATGCTCAACTTAGAATTCTCTTCTTCTGATAAAAAATCTAATCTTTTCGTTTATGCTGCTACAAAGAGTGCCGATTTCAGATATGGGCATGGTGTTGAAGGGACTAAGCGAGTTTTAGAAAAGAATGTTACTGTAGGTGGGTACACTGGAAACTTGACTCAATACAAAACTGACGCATCGTTGCAAGGTTCTGATACTTCACTTTATGATTCCTACTTTATTACTTTTCAGGACCAACTTGTCGCGATTGAATATTTTGGACTTAAAGATGTTGTGACCCAACAACAGCTTGACCAAATCCTTTCCACCTTCAAATTCACTGATCAAACCCAAACCGATGAGAATACTTCTTCCCAGAACAAAATTAGCATGACGATTCCTTCTGATTGGAAAACTTACAATAAGTTCTTCGGCGACGCGTATTTCAAGTTTAAGTACCCTTCGAGATATGGGATAAGTGATAATGATCCATCCTCAGGGGACATATATGTGGGTAAAGAGGGTAGCCTGGACACAGCTGATATAAACTCAAATTCTAAATTTTTTGCCAGCACTTTTACTGAATATAATACAGGTTCTAGGCGAGTTTGGTTTAAAGAAGTTTTAGGAAAGTATTATACCGACGTTGATCTTTCTAATTTAATATTTGATGAAATTGTTTTCGATAATGGAAAAAGTTATCTAAAAATAACAAACTGGCCAAACGAAATGTTTAAGGGTAAGGCTTTTTACTTAGGTATACAAAATGGGATATCTTTCTTTGTAACGAATGGTAAGGCTCTAAGCAACGAAGATTTATTAAGGGTATTGTCTACAATTGAAGTTACAAAATAAAAAATATGAAATTGCCAAAAGAGCTAACGACCGTTACTAACACTTCCAAAATCCTCGCCGGGATTGTTTTCATCACCCTTCCTTTTATTGCCTTTTTTGCTGGTACCTACTATCAAGCTTCAATCACTCCCAAATCAACCGATAACACTAGCGTTTCCACTTCCAAAACCAGCACTTCTTCAGCTTCTCCGAGTGCGACAGCGAATTGGAAAACCACCACACTTGAAAAACTGTTGTTTAAAACTCCTTCTTCTTGGTACTTTCAACAGGAACAGAAAGGAAAAAATGGGTCTAAATCGATTGCCTTTGCTCCAGAAGATCCAGGAGGGTCGATAGATACCCCGTTATCTTATAATCTTTCATTTGTTCCCAATACAACAATTACTAACCAAAAACAAAAAGATGCTAATAATATCTATATGACAATAGAAGAAGATAACGCTGTATCGATTAGTGGTTTAAATTTTACAATCATATCTGGTCTAGCAATTTATCCTAGCGAGAAAAAGGCAGCGATTGCCTTTGTTCAGTACGGAGAAGATGTTTATTCCTTATATACTCCGGGTGGAGATGACCTCACATTTTTTAATCAGATCCTCTCCACCTTCAAATTCACCGACCAGAATCAAACCGAGGTTAGCATTCCCAATAGTTGGAGTACCTTCAACAAAGTAGTTGAAGGTACTAATTTTAAGCTAAGGTATCCGAAAGAGTTTACCGTGAAGGAGAGACAATTAGCCTCAAATTCATCAGAAGGCGTTGATTTACTGAATGGTAAGGGCTCCAGCGCAAAAACTGTTGCTTCCATTTACCTATATCGAGATTTTCAGTATGCGTATAAAGGAGAATCAAGAAGAGAATGGTTAAAGAAGAACTTAAGTTCGATGTATTCAAGCTGGGACTTTTCCAACTTAATATTCGAAGAGATTAGTTTTAGCAATGGTAAAAGTTACCTAAAGGTTTCCGGTTGGCCGCAAGGGCTGTCTGCATTTAATAATTCTTCTTACTATATGGGGGTGCAAAATAGCTTGCCATTTTATGTCACTGGTTCCCAATACATAAGTACTGAGGATATGCAAAAAGTTTTATCCTCAGTTGAGGTTTCGAAGTGAGCTATGACACTGCCGAAAGAATTAATCACTGTTACTAGAACTTCAAAGATTCTTGCCGCGATTGTTTTCGTAACACTTCCCGTTATCGCTGTCTTTGCTGGCACCACTTACCAAGCCTCAGTGACACCTAAATCAACCGATACAAATGTTGTTTCGACTCCCAAAACCAGTACCTCTTCGGCTACGGTTAATTGGAAAACATATAAAGTAAGAAATAAATTCACATTTAATTACCCTTCAGACGCTGATCTACATGAGCTAGAAAACGGGGAAGTTATTGTAAGTTACGCAGAACCTAATTCTTCGGATGGTGTAGAGATGAAGCCTGGATATCGCCTAACTTTTTTGATCGAAAAATTAAATTCAAAGACGTTAAGAGAGTTTATTGAAGAAGAAATTAGTAACGGTCAAGGTAAAATTTTTGGTCTAGACAAGCCTTTAACTGAAACAAAAGTGGGAAGATATTCAGGTTATACTTACACTGTTGCTAGCGAAGTGACCACAAAGTACATATTTTTACCTTATGCAGAAGAACTGTTTATAAGGATTACTGAAAATGTCCGTGATGGGAATAATCGAGGGTATCAAAAAACCGTTGGTCAGATTCTTTCTACTTTCGACTTTTCCTACCAAAGTCAAACCAACTCAACCACTAACTGGAAAACGTATACAAACACTCAAAAAAATTATTCGTTTAAATATCCTTCTAACGGGATCCTAGACGACTCATTCCCTGTGCAGATCAGGTTGTCTTTTATGGAAGGGTATAAACTTTCTATCGAAGATGGGGTAGGGGTTTAGATCCCCCGGAAAAGGAGGAGGAAAAAGTCGTAAATTTTGGAGGAAAGCACTTCAGTTATCGGAAGTTAACCTATAAAAATGAATCGATACTAGTTATTATAAATCCTATTGATGTTAAGGATCTTGCATACTTTAACAACATTCAAATGGCATTTTTGTCCAAAAACGCTAATTCTGCCGAAACAATGCTTACCCGAATCCTTTCTACCTTCAAATTCACCGACCGAAGCCAGTTAGACTTTGAATCTGTTTCTTTCTCGGCTAGAAAAATAGATTATGGAAAAGTTGATAGTTGGGAGACATTTGTTTCGTCTGTCGGGTACTCGTTCCAACATCCTAAGGCGTTCTATAATGCTGATAAACTTGGCGAACAGCTAAGTAATGGAGAGTGTGCCATAGTTTTTGGTAATGATGTAGGAGGGATTCTCAAGGCTAAAGTAGTCACCTACAATGGAGGCTCTCGACGGCAGCTTTATGGGATAGAGGATGGTTACTACTATCGTTTTGAGGAAGTTCTAATTCAGGATAAAAATAGTTTAATTATAGAAGCGGGACCATTAGGTGACTCAGGTTCTGGATCAGGAGTCGTAGTTTCTATTGGCAATTATGCCTTAATAATCAGTTGGAATAATCGAGGAAAGGATAGCCAAGAATTTAGTAATTTGTTAAAGAGTATAAAGGTAAATAACTCCCTTGATTTTAGTAAATGCGTTAAATAACGTAAGGGGCAACATCCTCCCCACCTTCAAATTCACCGAATAATTTCTCTTACGATCCCTGATGAATTTTTGTCTGTTTTGTGTTATCATCTAGCTATGAAAAAAGTATCTGAAGATCAGGTTTTTACTAATGTTGTTTGGAAAGAGGGCAAATATTTTATAGCTCAGTGTCTTAACGTGGGTGTTTCTAGTTTTGGTAAAACCTACGAAGAGGCTTTGAAAAATTTACAAGAGGCCATGGGACTTTACCAAGAGGGCACTCAGTTACAACCTTTTCAATTTCCTCAATCTTGATTCCTTTGGTAATTTATGAAAAGAATTAGTATTTTTATTGACGAATCGGGAACTTTACCGGACCCAAGGGACGAAGTGGTTATTGTCGCGGCGGCTGGAACCGAAGACGCGAAAAAGATTGAGGGGATAATCAAATTTCTAAGAAGGAAAGGCAAACTAAAAGATCTTAGCAAAGAGATCAAATTTTACTCCGCGGGCGAGAAGACGAAAAGGTTATTTCTACAAAAAGTGGTGGAAGAAGGGCTTGATATTTTCGTTTTAATCGTTGAAAAAGCGGGGAAGAAGATTCCCGATACTCCAGAAAATTTTGCCTTTCTTTGCTGGCTACTCCTTAATGATGTTTTTAGCTTTTATTCAGACCCTTGCGAAATAATTCTAGATCGACATTTTTCTAGAGTTTCCGAAACGGAAGAATTTAATCGTTTTTTACCACAACTTCTTCACAAATCACTTGTTATCTCTCATGTTGATAGTGCGAAGAACAGGTTGATTAATGTTGCCGATATGGTCGCAGGAGCTGTTCTGGCTAAAGAAACAAAAAAGAACTTTATATTTTATGAAATAATTCGGGAAAGGATAATTAGAGAAAAGAGACTGAACTGGAAGGAAGTAAAAAGAAGAGTTTTTCAAAATAAAAAACTTGCCCGAACCGGTGCAAGCACCCATCCGAAGCAAGTTTCTTAATTCTAATACTACTCTAAAAGGCGTAATTTGTCAACATACCCTATAATTTGGGTATTTTCTTGACGAAAATGTAGAAAAGTGAGTTAATAATTTTAATGGAACTGCCAAAAGAGCTAACGACTGTTACTACCACCTCTAAAATCCTCGCCGCGATTGTTTTCGTGAGTTTACCATTCGCCGCTTTCTTTATTGGTGCCACCTACCAAGCTTCTATTGCAACTAAGTCTACCGATAGCACCGTTGTTTCAACCCCCAAAACCAGCACTTCTTCTGCGACTACGAGCGCAACTGCGAATTGGAAGACATATTCAAATTCTACTCTGGGATTTACTTTAAAATACCCTAACAGCTGGAGTGTAGCGGACAATTTAAATGGGTCAGTGAGTATTGAAAGTGCTGATTTTAGGCAAGACGATAAGAATAAATTAGAAGAACAGGCAACGAGTGGGGCGAAAATCTTTATTAGCACAAGTTCTGTTTCCACTTTGCCTACACGATCCGTAGGTCAGGTGATTAAGGGTTCAGATACTGTAACGGATAAAGAGGTGCTATCTGTAAAAAGCATTACAGTCGACGGCAAATCGGGTATCGAATGGGATTTCCAAGAGAAAGGGAATCCAGCGTTTACTGGAACAATCGCCAAAGTTTTAAACAACGCAAAGACTTACGAAATAGAAATTATTTACTCCTCTAAAACTTCAAAGGACATTTTTGACCAAATCCTCTCCACCTTCAAATTCACCGATCAAAGTCAAACTGATTCAACTGCTAACTGGAAAACGTATAAGATTACCTCAGACTCATCTTTAGGGTATGAAAGTTACCAGATAAAACTGCCTTCTACATGGAAACAAGTTGAGCATTCTTCCAACTTTCACGGCACTGAAGTTTTTCAAGATGAACAAAGTGTATACAAGCTTTCGATAAGAGAGCAAAAAAATTATAATGATCAAACAAAGAAGCCCTATGCTAGCCTCAAAGAACTTGGGGGATCTTCGTATGATAGAGACACTCTTAATGTTGGTAGTCAGCAAGCAGTAAAAGTTCTTCCACGAGCAGGAGCAGAAAATACTTATGGCGTGTCATTCTTTTCTAAAGATGAGGAGTTAGTATATAGCATAGCGCTTGATACTCCTGTTGATGGTTCAAAAGTCCGAGAGGGTGAGACAGTATTTAATCAAATCCTTTCCACCTTCCAATTCACTAAATAATTTTTTTCTCCACGATTCCCTGATGAATTTTTGTTTGTTTTGTGTTATCATTTGGCTATGAAAAAAGCAGTCGGAACTTTAGATCAAGTCAAAAGTAAAATTGATAGCCATAGAGAGCAGCTCCGAAAAGATTATCATGTTAAGCAAATCGGGGTTTTTGGTTCGGTAGCCAGAAATGAAAACGTCGCTGGAAGTGATGTGGATATTTTAGTGGATTTTTCCGAGCCGATTGGTTTTTTTAAATTTGTGGAGCTGGAGGAGTCCTTGAGTAAAATTCTCGGCCGCAAGGTTGATTTAGTGACCAAAAAAGCCATTAAACAAAGGATCAAAGATAACGTTTTGAAAGAAACGGTTTATGTCTAAAAGAACGGCCGACCTCTACTTAGACGACATTTTAATTTCCCTGAAGAAAATTAAGCAATTTACGAAAGATCTTTCCCAAGACGATTTCTACACTGATGCCAAGACCATTGACGCGGTGATTCGAAATTTGGAAATAATCGGGGAGGCGGCGAGAAATATCGTCCGAGTTTAAATTAAGCCATCCGGATGCCCCTTGGAAAGAAATGATCAGTATGAGAAATAAAGTTCTTCATGAGTATTTCGGGGTGGACTTGGAAATCCTCTGGAAAACGATTAAAGAGGATTTACCGCGACTCAAGAAACGGATGAAAGAGTTGACTAGAGATGCTGAAAAAGATCAAACACATTTGAGACAATTAAAGTAAATTGCCAGCCGATTTTAACAAGATAACTTATCGTAGACGAAAGTATTCTAATACTGTATATCGTAGTCTTAGGTTTGATACTTCAGACAAAGCCCAATTTAGACTCCACATCCTAAACATCTTCTATGAGGGTGGTTGGGAGGCATAAAATTAGCCTTTCCGAAGCTTTCCCGGCCAACTCTGTATCGCTGGAAGAAGATTTTCGAGAAGTCTGGGAAGAAGTTAAATTCCTTGATTCCAAAAAGTACGAGACCTCATACCTTCAGAGTTCCAGAAGAAGATCCAGCCGTAGTTAAGCTGGTAAAACAACTCAGAGAAGATCATCCCAGAATGGGTAAGATGAAAATTGAAGGATTTGTTAAAGCTTTATGCGCTACGTTGTCCTTAACTGATGCTTCCTCTTCGTCTGCCTCTATTGGTAGGTTAATTAAGCGAAAACATTACTTCTTCGCTGGTAAGCCGACTGGAAAAAGAGTAAAACAGAACGGAAACAAACAAAGAGTCAGATTGTGTCCTAACTCAAAAGATCAGGTATCCGGATATATTCAACTAGACGGAGTTAAGTTCTACTACCTGGAGAAGTATTACTACTTCTTAACCGCGGTCGACATTGTCTCCAAACAAGCTTGGTTAAAGATCGTCCCGTCTTTAAAAAGCCTTCGTGCGGCTAAATTCTTAGAAGAGATTATTCAGACGGCCTGGTACAAAGTTCACACTATTCAGACTGATAACGGGAGTGAGTTTGAATCTTTCTTTGGAGAGGCAGTAAAAGAAGCTAAGTTAACTCCCCTCTGGAATTACCCAAGACATCCTAAAACCACCGGTTATGTCGAAAGGTTTAATTGGACAATTCAAGATGAGTTTCTGTTTGAAACGGGAAGATTATCTACTGTACCCGGAAGAGTTTCAAGAAAAACTAAATACTTGGGTTAACTGGTACAATAATGTTAGACCGCATCAATCGCTTAGATATTTATCACCTTATCAGTGTTACCTAAAAGGAGGGTTGTCTCAAAAGTATTGATCCAGGACACCTACTTGACAATCGATTCCTAGAGAAAGATAATGATTTCAATGGAACTGCCGAAAGAATTAACAACTGTTACTAACACTTCCAAAATCCTCGCCGGGATTGTTTTCATCACCCTTCCTTTTATTGCCTTTTTTGCTGGTACCTACTATCAAGCTTCAATCACTCCCAAATCAACCGATAACACTAGCGTTCCCACTTCCAAAACCAGCACTTCTTCAGCTTCTCCGAGTGCTACAGCAAATTGGAAAACATATACAAATAATCTTTATGGCTACTCTGTCAAATATCCCAAGGATTGGACTTATGTTGAAAATACTATCTCAACGAAATTCTATCCTCCTAATATTGGTAGCTTTGAAGGTAGCTTTGAAAATAACACTATTGATCAATCAAAAGTTCCAGTTATGGGTATTGAAGTTTTAACCCGACCTTTCAGCACATCTCCAACTAGTAATCAAAACCAAAATGGGATTGATCTCATTACAGAGTATAAAGAGATGACTATAAGTGGTGTTAAAGGGCACTATTACCGAACTAATCAGTGTGCTCCTAAATGTACAATCAGGCTTGATCTACCATTAAATGTTGGTAAAAAAACTCTAAGCGTCTATGCTACTGTAGATAGTGATATGGCCATATTTAACCAAATCCTCTCCACCTTCAAATTCACCGACCAAAGTCAAACCGATTCAACTGCTGATTGGAAAACATATACTTATAAGAGTACAAATTTATCTCCTGCTATTGGGTACACAATCAAATACCCTTCAACTTGGGAAATAAAGACAGAAACAGATACTGGAGCTGATTTTGGACAAGCTCGGTTTAGTCCTAATAAGTGGGAGAGTGAAATTAACGTTTACGTACATCGTTTGGAATCAAATGGGTTTACAACTACCCAAATAATTACAAATGATAAGGGATATTTGACAAACACTACTCAGGATACACTAAATACTCCATTCGGAACAGCAACTAGAGTAACGGGGGTGATGAATGAAAAAAGTAACCCGAGTGATGTCGGAAAGTATTGGCAGGTTGTTTATATTGAAAAAGGAAATAACCTCTATTGCTTATTTCTGAAACAAAAAACGAACGAAAACTATCAAAGTATTTTTAGCTCCCTTATCACATCTCTTCAAGAAAGTAACTAACACATCTTGCCTCCATCTATCGCTTGCAATGGCGCTCGGAGTAACCCTTACATTTTCCATTTGACGCCTGGGGGCTATTTGTCGGATAATGACAATAGAATTAAGTATCAAGTATTAAGTATAATGAATAAAACTTTTTTTCTCATACTTAATACTAAATACTTTATACTTGATACATTCCGTAAGTATGGAACGAAACTTAATTATTGAGACAATTGAAAAAGTTGGACAAGAGGTGCTTCTTAAGGGTTGGGTCGAGAGCCGGCGGGATCATGGGAAATTGATTTTTCTTGATGTTCGCGATTACTCGGGGACAGTGCAAGTAGTGGTGAACCCGAAGGTTTCGACGGAAGCTCATGAGGTTGCCTCAACCTTGAGTTTACAAGATGTGATTTCTTTGGTTGGTACTGTGAATGCTCGGCCGAAGGGATCGGAAAATCCAGATTTGCCTACCGGAACGGTGGAAGTCGAAGCCAAGAAAGTTGAATTAATTAGTGACGCGGAAACTTTGCCTTTTGACTTTGGTGCCAAAGACCTGGAGATTAACCTCGACACGGCTCTAGACTATCGCCCCTTGACTCTGCGCCACGCTAAGAACAGGGCCATTTTTAGGATCGAGGCAGAAATTGTCCGTGCTTTTCGTGACTTTTTGGCCGAACGTGGATTTACGGAAGTTTTTGTCCCAAAAATTACCGCCGAAGCCACGGAAGGTGGGGCAAATGTTTTTCGCGTTGACTATTTTTCCCGTAAAGCGTTTCTCGCCCAAAGCCCCCAATTTTATAAGCAAATTATGGTCGGGGTTTACGAGAGAGTTTTTACTATTGGCGAGGTTTACCGCGCTGAAGAACACAACACGACTCGTCACCTAAACGAATACACCAGTTTAGATTTCGAATTTGGTTTTATAAAAGACCACACGGACGTAATGGCTTTGGAAGTTGATTTTTTGAAGTACCTTTTTCCATATTTGGCACAAGCGGCAAAAACGGAAGTTGGTTTTCTAGGAGTTAAACTGCCGGAAGTGAAGGAAATTCCTAGTTTTAAGTTAAGGGAGGCCCAAAAGATAATCGAAAAGGAATTTGGCCGGAAAGTCTTGCACGAGCCAGATCTTTCCCCTCAGGATGAGCGGGATTTCTCCGCCTATGTGGCGGAGAAATCTGGTAGCGAGTTTGTTTTCGTGACCCATCAGCCAGTTGAGCACAGGCCGCTTTACACTATGCCTGACGAATCCGACCCAGGATACACAAAAAGTTTTGACTTGCTTTTCCGAGGAGTTGAGATAACCACTGGCGGGCAACGCATTAACGATTATGACCAATTAGTGGAAAGCATGAAAAAAAGAAGCATAAAGCCGGAAAATTTTAGTTTTTATCTCCAAGCCTTTAAATACGGCATGCCGGCGGAAGGGGGATTAGCCATCGGGTTGGAAAGGCTGACAGCGAAAATAATCGGGGCCGACAATATCCGCGAGGCTGCCCTTTTCCCCAGGGACGTTACCCGCATTGACATCTCCTTAGCGAAATTCAAAGATGATGGAAAGAAATGAAGCTAAAGGATACCTCTCAACTTTGACGTCCTACCTTAAAAGTTGGGCAGACCGCCTCTCTCGTAAGCTATTCAGTAAAAGAAAAACAACCGTTTTGTTCGTTTTTACCTCCGCAATTGTTTTTATTTTCTTTTCGATGAACCCTGTCAACAACCCTTACGAATCTGAAAAGTTAATTCTTAAAGAACCATTAGTCAAGGCGCTTCCTTTTTCCGTGCCTTCTCCCGCGGTTTATCCAGTCATGACTGTGAAAAGTTCACCACCTGAGCTGACCGCTACTTCTGCCCTAGTCCTTGACCTTGACTCGGCCAAAGTGCTTTTCCAGAAAAATCTGGATACTCCTTTAGCCCCAGCCTCGACGACAAAAATAATGACGGCGGTGGTAGCTTTAGAGGCGTACAAGTTAACTGATGTCTTGACGGTTTCTAACTTGCAGACTGAAGGCAGTCTAATGGGGTTAGTAGAGGGTGAGAGGATAAGCGTCGAAAACCTTCTCTACGGTTTGCTAGTTAAATCTGGTAGCGAGTTTGTTTTCGTGACCCATCAGCCAGTTGAGCACAGGCCGCTTTACACTATGCCTGACGAATCCGACCCAGGATACACAAAAAGTTTTGACTTGCTTTTCCGAGGAGTTGAGATAACCACTGGCGGGCAACGCATTAACGATTATGACCAATTAGTGGAAAGCATGAAAAAAAGAAGCATAAAGCCGGAAAATTTTAGTTTTTATCTCCAAGCCTTTAAATACGGCATGCCGGCGGAAGGGGGATTAGCCATCGGGTTGGAAAGGCTGACAGCGAAAATAATCGGGGCCGACAATATCCGCGAGGCTGCCCTTTTCCCCAGGGACGTTACCCGCATTGACATCTCCTTAGCGAAATTCAAAGATGATGGAAAGAAATGAAGCTAAAGGATACCTCTCAACTTTGACGTCCTACCTTAAAAGTTGGGCAGACCGCCTCTCTCGTAAGCTATTCAGTAAAAGAAAAACAACCGTTTTGTTCGTTTTTACCTCCGCAATTGTTTTTATTTTCTTTTCGATGAACCCTGTCAACAACCCTTACGAATCTGAAAAGTTAATTCTTAAAGAACCATTAGTCAAGGCGCTTCCTTTTTCCGTGCCTTCTCCCGCGGTTTATCCAGTCATGACTGTGAAAAGTTCACCACCTGAGCTGACCGCTACTTCTGCCCTAGTCCTTGACCTTGACTCGGCCAAAGTGCTTTTCCAGAAAAATCTGGATACTCCTTTAGCCCCAGCCTCGACGACAAAAATAATGACGGCGGTGGTAGCTTTAGAGGCGTACAAGTTAACTGATGTCTTGACGGTTTCTAACTTGCAGACTGAAGGCAGTCTAATGGGGTTAGTAGAGGGTGAGAGGATAAGCGTCGAAAACCTTCTCTACGGTTTGCTAGTTAAATCTGGTAATGACGCCGCTTATGTTTTAGCCGCAAGCTATCCAAGTGGATATGAACAATTTATTTACTCTATGAATAAAAAAGCCGAAGAATTGAATATGAAAAATACTCACTTTGTAAATTCTTCTGGCTTGCCTGAGAAAAACCATTTCACTACGGCAAGAGATTTTTCTTATTTGACTGCTTACGCTTTAAAAAACCCTTTTTTTAACAAGATTATTAAGACCAAGCGGATTAACATTAGCAGTGTGGACAAGGTTTATTGGCACGACTTAGAAAGCACAAATAGTCTGCTTGGGCAAGATTGGATAGACGGAGTAAAAACCGGTTGGACCCAAGAAGCAGGTCAATGCCTGGTGGCTTCCGCAACGAAAGATAAGCATCGGGTAGTGAGCGTTCTCTTAAATTCCTCCGATCGGTTCGGAGAAACTTCCTCACTGCTTAACTATATATTCTCCAGTTACCGCTGGTAAATAAATGATGAAAGAGGAACGAAGACCGTCTTTGGTGTAACCGATTCCAGAAAAAACATAAATCGGCTGGAGAAAATTTTGGGGTTGCTCGTCATCATAGTAAGCAAGGGAGATATTTTGGATACCAGCACTGACTAGGTTTGGTCTTTCCAAGTAGACTAACGTCCCAAAACCGTTTTGGATTTCTCCCCAGGCTTGCTCTGCAGTTTTTATCGGGTATGTGGAGCTGTTTTGAATTTCGATTGGCCAGTAAACGTAATTAACGGTTAGAACTCTTTTATCTTCGCTGGGTGAGATAAGTACTCTTACTAAAGAGACTTTCGGGCTTGGGGTAATGAGAGGGTATTTTTTATCACGGAATTCGAGATCTTTTCGAGAAAGGTTGACCCTGATGGCGTTGCCATCAGAAGGCGAATCAACGACTTCTTCCGCGCCCTGCGTGATTTTTAGAAATTCAACGGAGGAAGAAGCGCCCGATAGGTCATCCGGCAAAGACACGTGACTGCCTACAAAGCCTCTGGCTAAATTAATGGCGTCCTCTTTCTTGATCGAAAGTGGCTTGTTCAAGACAGATGGATCGTTAACGTAATCGTAACGGTATTCAAAATTCCCATTTAAAGGGTTAATTTTAAAACTTTGATTCGGCAAGTTTGGGTCGTTCCAAAGGTATTCGGTTTTTGAGTTTACCGTCGGATCATTTTTGAAACCAAAAGCTAAGGCAACTTTCTTGGCATTTTCATCATTTAGCAAGTTTGGTTGAGGATGCGGCATGACGTAAACCGGCAAGATTGTCGGGACTTCCGGGGTCTTTCCGTTGATCGTTTCCAAAGTTAACTTTAGGTTAGTGAGATTAACCAAAGACGGCGGGGTCGAAAGAACTGGTAATTTTCCGAACGCGACGGTTGGTTTTGGTGGAGGTTTTGGATGAGTTGCTTGCCAGTAATTATAAGCTGCGTTCCAGAGAGAAATCAGGATAAATAGCGCAATGATGCCAACGATTCCCCAACGGATAAACTTGCGGCAAGACTCGGCAACTTCAGATAATGTCATAGGACAGGTTCCTCTTACATGGTTGAGTATAACATTTAGCTGTGCTAAAATTCAAGGTATGGTTAGGACTAGATTTGCTCCTTCGCCGACTGGGGAGCCTCACATCGGGAACATCCGGACGACAATATTCGAGTACCTTTTTGCCCGGCATGAAAATGGGAAATTTATCTTGCGCATCGAAGATACTGATAAAAGCCGCGAAGTGCCGGGGAGTAAAGAAAAAATTATTGAAGGTCTCAAATGGCTCGGTTTAGAGTGGGATGAGGGGCCGGGAGTAGGCGGCCCGTTTGGGCCATATATTCAATCGGAAAGGCTGGAGCTCTATCAAAAAATGGCCGTGAAGCTGGTTGAGTTGGGGAAAGCCTATTACTGCTTTTGTTCACCAAAGCGGTTAGAAGAAGTTAGAAAAGCCCAGGCGGAAAAAGGTGAAGCTCCTCGTTATGACCAGCATTGCCGTGATCTCTCCCCTGAAGAATGCCAAGCACGCTTGTCCAAAAAGGAAATGGCGGTGATTCGTCTTAAAGTTCCCGAAAAAGGTGAGACGAGTTTCGATGATATCGTCCGCGGTAAAGTAACCTTCCAAAACTCAGAGATTGACGACCAGGTGCTCCTTAAGTCCGACGGTTACCCCACATACCACTTAGCCGTGGTTGTCGATGACCACGCGATGGAAGTAAACTACGTTATCCGGGGCGAAGAATGGCTTTCCTCAACCCCAAAACATATTTTGATTTACCAAGCGATGGGATGGAAAACTCCATACTATGCGCATGCTCCCCTGATTCTCGGTTCTGACCGGTCTAAACTCAGCAAGCGCCATGGGGCGACTTCTCTGACTGAGTATCGGGATAAAGGTTACTTGCCGGAGGCTCTGATCAACTTTCTAGCTTTGCTAGGCTGGTCGCCCAAAGAAAACCGTGATCTATTTACAAAAGAAGAATTGATCAAAGAATTTAGCCTTGAGCGAATACAGAAAAATCCGGCGATTTTTGACATGGATAAGCTAAATTGGTTCAACGGCCAGTACATCCGCAAACTTGATCCAGAGGAACTTTCTAAACGTTTGCAGCCTTTTATTCCGTCCGACTATGATTCTGAATTGGTAAAGAAAGTCATCCCGTTGGTTCAAGACCGGATGGTTACCCTCAAAGATTTCATTCCTTTGACGGATTTTTTCTTTAAATATGAGATTGATTATGATAAAAAGCTTTTACTGCAGAAAGATAGAAAGGGTGGCGAGACACGGGAAGCGTTGGAACGCGTGTTGGAAGTGATCAAAAAATCTGCTTGGAAACATGAAGACTTGGAGAAAGCTTGCCGAGGGTTAGCCGAAGAGTTGAAATGGAAACCGGGAGAGCTCTTCATGACCATCCGTGTTGCCTTAACCGGAAGAACTGCCACCCCACCACTTTTTGAGACGATGCTAGTTCTTGGCAAAGAAATGACGGTCGAAAGATTGGAAGAGGCACTTGTTAAACTTTCTTGATTACGTCTTCTTTGCGACAGGCACAGATGACTTTATTGCTAAGGGAGCAATCTTTAATAGAAAATTTTTCCATCGACTCCACCTCAAACCTCAAAATTTTTGGGAAACTTTTTGCAGACGGTCTAGTGCCACCTTTAGGTCGACTCCTTCTTGTCGCAGCGGTTTCCAAATGTCGCCTATTTTTCCTAATCTTTTAAAAATGGTCTTGATGTTAAAATCAGGGGGATCTAACTTTCCGTTTATTTCTTCCCAAAGTAGGGGCGTTGAGACAGGCGCTCTGTCTCTAGGTCGAAGGCAGTAAGGGGCTGAGAGGGTTTTTCCCAAGACATTTTGCAAATAATCCAGGTAGACTTTACTCACCCTTTTTTCTGGAAGCCTTTCTAATGAAGTGAAAGAGGAGGTTTTCTGGTGGACTATTGAAGCGATGGTTTGGGCAAAAAGGCGGGATTGCTCATAGGTGTAGCCGCTTTTTAAAGGAATGTAGATATGTAAACCGGTCGCTCCAGAAGTCTTGACGTAGTGGGAAATACTGGCCTTTTCTAATAGGTGGTGAATGACCAAAGCAGTCTGAACTACCGCCCCAAAACCAATTTCGACTGGATCAAGATCCAAGACGCAGTAATCTGGACTATGTTGGCTGACGGTTCGGGAAAGCCAAGGATTAAGTTCGATGCAGCCTAAATTTGCGAGGTAAACTAAGGTTGCGAGATCCTGGCAAACGATGTAATTAATCACCCGGTTTTCCGTTTCTGCGGGAATTTTTACCGTTTTGACGTAAGGCGGAGGAGATTCAACATTTTTTTGGAAAAAACCTTTTCCTCGTACCCCGTTTGGGAAGCGATGCAAAGATTCGGGACGATCGGCCAAGTAGGGAAGGATGAAAGGGGAGATCCTTTGGTAATATTCGATTAAATCTCTCTTAGTGTACCCTTCTTTTTGCCAAAAAATCTTATCCAGGTTTGTTAGCTTTACTTCTTTGTTATCAATTATGACGATCGTTGATTTTTCCCGGGTAGACTGGATCACTTTTTCCCCTTTAAAATTTCTTTCGTCGACAAAATTTTTTCCCGGCCGATTTCTTTCGGGGGCTTATCCTCGCGCATTCTTAAAAAGATAGGCATCCTCAGGTGCCCGTCTTTCGTCCATTCCTGATATTTTACTTCGCAAGCCATTTCTGGTCTAAGCCAAGTAACGGGAGCATTGGGTTTAGGGGGATTTTTGAAGGGAGAGACAGGAGAGATTTTCCTTTTTAACTTTTCAAAAGTCTCTTCCAGGCTTTTTTCCTCAAACCCGCTTCCAGTGTGCCCGACGTAAACCAGATTATTCCCTTCGTAAACCCCTAAAATCAAAGCCCCAAAGTAACCCCGTTTCCCTTTAGGTTGAGTAAATCCGCCAATGACGGCTTCTTGCACACGGGTAGTTTTTATTTTTAGCCATTCTTTAGTCCTTTTTCCTTGGCGGTACGGGCTTTTTCCATCTTTTGCCATGATCCCTTCAAGACCCTTTTCTTTGGCGGCGTTAAAAAAAGCTGTTCCGTTTTTTTCAATGTGATCGGTAAACTTTAAAAAAGGGCTTGGGGGCAAGTTTTGCCTTAAGATATTTTTCCTTTCCGTCAAAGGGAGGGCTTGCAGATCACGCTTGTTGAGGTAAAGCAAATCAAAAATAAAATAAATTAGATTTCCTGTCTGTTCTCGTGGATAATTTTGCAAAAGCTGGAAAGAAGGTTTGCCTTCGTTATCGACGACTGCGATTTCCCCGTCGAGAACCGCTACCTTTCCCAGATTTCTCAAAGAGTCGACGATCTGGGGGTACTGATTGTTAAAGGAGTTAAAATTTCGGGAATACAAATTCACTTCTGCCCCGTTTACTTCGGCAATTGCTCGATACCCGTCTATTTTCATCTCAAAGAGCCAGCTATCCTTGTCGAAAGGTTCTCCCACTAGGGTAGCGAGCATTGGTTTCACCTGCTTTGGCATTTCTACTGCCAGGTAAGGATCTTCTTTCTTTATCAAAAGCCAACTTTTCTCGCTTAGTTTCGTTTTGACCAGGGTGTATTCGCCTTTTAGTTTTTCACCTTCCAGGATAAGGTCTAAGTGCCCTTGCTTCAAACCTTCTTCGACGGTTTTTTCCTGTCTTTCTTTGTTGACGTTTAGCGTGAAATAATGACCCTTATCCCAGATTTCGACCGTCCCTGCCCCATAATTTCCCTCTGGGATAACCCCTTCAAATTTTTGATACTCGATGGGGTGGTCTTCAACCATGACGGCTAACCGTTTATCTTTTGGGTCCAAGGGAGGACCTTTCGGGACTGCCCAGCTTTTTAGGACTCCGCCTGACTCTAATCGGAAGTCATAGTGGAGATGAGTGGCGGCATGTTTTTGGACGACAAAGCGGGACTCACGCCTTTTTGCTATTTCTCCCTTTGGTTCGGGTGTAGCATTAAATTTTCTCTTTTTTTGGTAGGTTTCTAAACCCATGGTGTTTTTTAGGCTTGGGCCGCTGGCCGAACTTCTTTTTCTAAGCTGGCCTTTAAAGCCTCCATAAGGTCTTTGGATGGTGTTGGCTCGGGAACTTTGCCTGTTACTTTTGGCGCCTTCCCCGCTACTTTTTCTGCGAGAAGTTGCTCTAGTTCCGCTGTGTAAGTGTCTTTGTATTTCTCAGGGTTAAATTTTTCGGTTAAGCGGTCGATTAATTGGTAAGCCATATCCAGTTCCTTTTCGGAAACCAGACTAGCGGTTGGGAGGTTTAGTTCTGCTGGATTTCTCAAATCCTCAGAAAAGCGCATTTGTTCAAAGACCAAGACGTTATTATCGGCTTTTATCGCCCCAAGATGTTCCCGTGTCCTTAAGACAAATTTGGCGATCGCGACCTTGCTCCTTTTCGTTAAGGACTCCCTTAAAAGGGCATAAGCTTTCTCTGATCCTTTATCGGGAGCGATGAAGTAAGGTTTTTCAAAATAAATGGAATCGATGTCTTTTTCAGGAGAAAAGTCAACGATGCTGATGGTCTGGGTTTTGGCTACGTCGGCTTTTTTAATTTCTTCTAGCTCAACCACGACGTAATTTCCTTTGGCGTACTCGTATCCGCGGACGAGGTCATGAAAATCAATCTCTTTGTCTTCTGTTTCGCAAACCCGAGCGTAACGGATGGGGGAAAGGTCTTTTTTATGAAGTAAATCAAAATTTATTTCCCTTTCGTGCACCGCCGAGAAGAGTTTTACTGGAATATTAACCAAGCCAAAACTGATCGATCCTGACCAAATGGGTCTCATGACTTACCTCGCTTAAGAAATCTAACTTCAGGTGTGAGTCGAAGTCAAGAAAGGGGGAGGTAAAAGCTCCTTAGTTTGAAAAGCAGTTCGACCAACGACGCCACAGCCTGTTGCACAAATCGTGAAAAATCGATAAAAGGGTGTTATGGAATATTTAATTTCCACCAAAAAATTTCAACTTTCGGATTCCTCCTTACGTTACCTTGATCGGAAACTAAAACGTCTTTCCCGCTTTTTATCAGATATGGCGATTGACCTTCCTTTGCTGGAAATCATTATTCGGAAACACAAAAAAAGGCGGCTCGATCATATTTTGGAAAATGTTTCCGTGGATCCAGAAGTCAATATTGTTTCGGTAACCCCCAAATCTAGCAGCCCTGTTTATTACGATGGGACGATGCGGCTACAGTTACCTAAAAAGCCAATCGTGGCCCACTTTGATGGTAAAACGGTGGATGAAGCCCTCGAGGTTGGTTTTAAGAGGTTAACTAGGGAACTTGACACGTATAAAGGAGAGCACTTCGGAAGTGATAGCGAATACTTTGACCAAAAGACGATCCGGAAGCTAGGTATTTAAAAATGCAGATGTTAAAAAAACTAAAAAAATATAAGAATAGCCATTTTCCCATCCTCTCGGTATACCTTGCCGATGAGGGCAAAAAATCTCCCACTACCCGCGCCCTTTCTTCTCTTTTTCGTTCTCTAATCCACAAAAACTTAACCGCGAAAGAACAAAGAATGTTTCACGACGATCTCCAAAAAATTGAAACATATTTAGAAGATTCCCTTGACACTCGGGGTAACCGAAGCTTTGTCTTTTTTACCGCTGGCGATGGGTTGTGGGAAGTTCTTTCCTTCGAATTTTACCTCCCACCGATTTTTTCTATTTCCGGCTCTCCTTTTATCGATCCTATAGAAGAGACCATAAAGGAGCATAAAAAATATTTAGTTTTGATGGTTGATCGTCAGAAGGCAAGGCTTTTTACGGTCAACCTCGGCAGAATCGAGGAACATAAAGATGTCTTCGAGGGGGAAGTTCCTCAACGAGTTAAAGCTAAGAAGGTTGACTACGGACGAGACGACAAGATCTTTCGCCACATTGAGGAGCATCTTCACCAACATTTAAATTTTATTGCCCAAGCAGTGAATGATTTTGCAAAAAAAGATGGAATTAATTTTATCATCATCGGCGGCCATGAAGAAATTATTCCGAAGATGATAAAACATTTATCCCCTTCCCTTAAAAAAATGGTCTTGGGAAAGTTTATCGCCGAACTTAACATTCCCCTTAATGACATCTTTTTAGAAAGTAAAAGGGTGGCGTCGCGATTAACTAAGCCTTGATAATTTTTGATAACGCTTAAGATAAGGATAGCAATTTATCTTATTTTTGTTTTCTTTAGATACTAACCTGGTTTTTACTGAGAAAGCTTTTGTCTTCTAACTTTGATTTTCCAGGCGGACTTTCCGATTATTGCAAAAATTATTAATAAGGCGCCCCCTGTTGCCGCTATTTGGTAACCAGATAGTAATATTTTTATGGCCGACGTAGGGATGTTTGAGATAAATGGGGCAATCATTTTAAGTTGGCTTCCGCCTAGCGCTCCTTCTGAAGTATTTACTTGTAACGTCGGCGTATTTAAAATTGACGACAAAAAAGTTCCTGGCAGGCCGACTATAAGCATTACCCATCCGAGATTACCTATTTTTCCAAAACCAAAACTAAAGAAAACAAAAGCAATCACGAAAAACAGGTTTATTATCGCGCTGATAAATAAAATATTTTGTAGATTTTGATGGAAAGTTCGGGAAAAAATTGAGACTAAGAAGGCATCGTTTGCAAACTTTTTCTGTTGGTTTGGATCATCCGTTAGTTTCTTTGCAAATCCTTCCGCCCCTTCGAAATACAGAGGCTCGGAAATTTGGCGAAAAAGTTTTAGCCGAAGCTCCTGGGGAGGGTATTTTTCAAGGTCGCTCTTGTTTATGGAGACGTTTTTAATGTTTGCTAAGGGGTAGATTACCTCTCCAGCTTGAGTAGCAATTTTTGATTTAAATTCTTTGAGGTCGCCGGTGTCATCTAATCCATTCGGACTAAAAGCCGAAGCCATAAGAATGGTTGAGAGCTCAACGGCTGGATTTTCTTCAGTTAACTTATACAAACCATAAATAAAGGACAAAATACTTAGAGATACGATGAGCAAGAGACCGAAAATCCATTTCGCGTCGACGTACCAATAAGGTTTTGGTTCTTTTTTAGAAAATTGCGGTAGTTTCATTCTATGGATATTTTAGCTGTTGTTTTGGATGGACGCAAATAGTACTTAGCGAAAGGTATTTTTGTAATTGTCCCGGGGAACCCAGCCGAAAGGGTTTGAGACGTCATGGACCCGATCAGTATTATCTGAAACAGCGTTAACGAGAGCGAAACTATTTGGGACTTCCTTTATCGTTAGGCATTTTCTTATCAAGCCGCGAGCGTCACTTTTACTCAGCCAAACAATTCTTTCCTGAGGTTCATCGATTCCTGGGTCGTCGTTTTTTCGCACTCTTCCGAAGCGAAGACAGATTACCTCTAGCCCATTTTTAGCATAATATCTTCCCAAGGCCTCCACGAAAACTTTGCTTGCTCCGTAAAGGCTATCCGGAAGTGGAACCTGATCGGTTGAAAGCAGTTCCCCTTCTTTTAAATTTGAATAACGATGGGCGTGGACCGAGCTTGCCATGATCACTCGTTTCACTTTAGCTCTTCGGGCGGATTCGTAAACAGAACAGGTCATGAGGTAATTATCGGGATTGATCTGGCCGCTACTTAAGTCTTCTGCTCCATAATTCCAGGCAAGATGAATTACGGCGGATTGTCCTGCCAAGACCTTTACCATTTGGTCAAGATTTCCTACGTCGACATCAGGTAAATCAAGAGGAGTAATATCAAAATCGGTCAGGCCTTCCTGTAGAATACTTCCGATCGTTCCCTTTGCGCCGGTTATAGCAATGTTTACCTTTTTTGAAGAGTCTAAAGAGTTCATAGATAAAGTATATCAGAAAAATTCAAATTCTTTTTTTCACGAGTTCTAAAAACGATTGCAACCCCCTAGATAAATAATTAAGAGTAAAATTCACTTCCTGAACTAGTTAGGAGGTGAATATTTTGAGCAAACATACTAAATTAACAAAGACTGAAAGAGTCTTGT
>JAMCZT010000003.1 GCA_023485445.1 Patescibacteria group bacterium | reverse complement strand
TTTCGATAAACTAACTGCATGAACATATTCACTTTTTGGTAAGATCTTGTAGGCTCGCATATACGAGCCACTATACATTCCCCTCATTAACCACTCAAGTGTTACGGGATCTATCAGGTCCTGGACATTACTATTATGCCTTTCACGTCTGAAACAAAAGTTTTTCTTCCCCGATTAATCGTTACAAATATCGCCAACCTTTTTAGTCACGAGATTCGTCGTGTGTTTGTTCTAACATTCCAGTTCCTACCTGCTCTCCTGTAGAGGGATCAATTACTTTAATCGCCCCTTCATAATAATAGTTACCAGCTATTTGATTCTCTTGGTTATTTGATAGTGTCTCAAAAATCAAGTCTATTCCCCCAGATAAATATTTCAATCTCCACTTCTTTAAATATTTCTTGTAACCACTATTCCAATATTCTAACTCACTTATCTGGATGTTATTAACTTCCTTCTCAGCAACAGTCCTTTGAGAATGCCCAGGTATCAGTAAATCTATATTAGTATAACCCCCGGTTTGACGTTGATTATTTCCATCCAAAATTTCCCAGCCAACACCAGCTGTTCTCGCAGGTAAAGACCCAACTTGCTTATCTAATATAAAACTCATCCAACGATGATTGGCGCCCCGCGGACTAAATTGATCCAAAAGAAGTGGGGAATTTAGGTTAAACTTCTGAAAATCAATCCAAAATCCTTGATCAGAAATCAAAGAAACATAAAGAGAATCTAAACCAGGAGCCATCGGAACACGACCATCTCCGCTTTCATAAATCAAAGGACGACTGACAGTTAAAATCTTTTTCATTTGAAAGGAAGGTTGCGTTCCTTGAGGAAGATCAACATCAAACTCAAACTCGCCCAAACTAGCCCTTGTTTGCCTAAACTCAACTAGCTTTTTTCCATCTTTTTGATAGAAAAGATTAACCCCCTTCGAATCTTCAGAAAATGAACCTCCGTCTAAAAATCCAGAGTAGTGGTCGCCGGTAACAATATCAGTAATTCCATACGATAACTGGGCGGTATTATCAACCGGCATGGTCGATAGAGATCTCACTAGAGCCGCCCAAAATACCTTTCCATTTTCTGGCTTCGTTTGGGCAATATAGAACCAGCCAGAATTTTGCTCTTGGTTAAAATGTAAAACTTTAGAAGGTGCGTAGGAATAATTGTAATGACGTCCCCATTCTTCAACCAATTTACTAAAATCAAGACCGTTAATTTTCTGATCGCTATTAATATCTTCGTTTCCATTATAAAGAGAGTTCCAAGAAGAAAAACTCGCTAAAGCATCTAATAAATTAACCGCGCCATCATTATTTATATCTGCTCTTAAAATAAATTCTCCTGATTGGGCTACTACCTCCTTAACAACTTTTGACCAGAGCGAAAGCAAAACCAATATTAGCGCCGCTCCGAAAAGAAACAATTTTCGGTTTTTTGCAAGATGGGATTTAAGTGAAAAAGGATTTAGTAAGCAAGTCATTTTTCTATAACGAAAGTGTATCTAAAAGTACAGAGACTTGTCAACCAAACGAGAGCTACATTTTCAAAACAGAAAGAAAAGCTTCTTGGGGAATTTCCACTGAACCAAACATTTTCATCCTCTTCTTGCCCTTTTTCTGAGCTTCGAGGAGCTTATCTTTCCGTTCTCGGTGCCCACCGCTCATCTTGGCTAAAACGTCTTTTCGGAAAGCGGAAATATCCGCTCTGGCAACAACTTTTCCCCCGATGGTGGCTTGGATCGACACTTCAAAATTTTGGCGGGGAATCGCGTTTTTTAATTTTTCAACTAATTCTCGGCCAAGATAGTCAGCCTTACTACGGACAACAATAACACTCAAGGCATCAACCGGTTTCTTTGCCACTAAAATTTCTAGTTTCACCGCTTCCGTCGGTCGATATTCCAAAAATTCGTAATCAAAAGAAGCGTAGCCTGAGGAAATAGATTTTAGGTTATCATAAAAATCAAGTACTACCTCCGCTAAAGGTAATTCCAAACTCAAGTCTACTCTATCCCCCAAGTACTGGATATTCACTGTCTTTCCCCTTTTGTTGTTGCACAGGTCTAAAACTGGTCCCATAAAACGTTCTGGCGTAATAATTGTCGCCTTGATCCAAGGCTCTGAAATTTGTCTAATCAAAGAAGGCAGGGGTAATTTGGATGGATTTTCTACGTTTAAAGTTTCCCCTGTGGTCGTTTCAACCTTATATTCGACAGTCGGAGCGGAAGCAATTAAGCTTAAGTTAAATTCCCGCTCCAATCTTTCCTGAACGACCTCCATGTGTAGTAACCCTAAGAAACCGCAGCGGAAACCAAAACCGAGGGCTTCGGAAGTTTCTGGTTCATAAATCAGGGAAGCGTCACTAAGCTTGAGCTTACTTAAGGCATCTCTTAGCGCTGGATATTGATCAGCATCAATTGGGTAAAGACCAGCGAAAACCATCGATTTAATCTGTCGATATCCCGGTAAAGCCTCTTTTGCCAAATTCTCAACAGCGGTGGCAGTGTCTCCGACACGGCAAAGGGAAACGTCTTTTAAGCCAGTCGCGAAATAACCAATTTCTCCAGCGGAGAGCTGTATCATCGGATTTAGCTCGGGGTTAAAAACTCCTACTTCCAAAAGCACCGCCTCCGCCCCAGAACCCATCAATTTAACTTTTTCTTCACTTCTTACTTTCCCATCGATAATCCGAACGTAAGCGATCACTCCTTTGAAAGGATCATAACTGCTATCAAAAACCAAAGCCCTTAGCGGAAATGCCTGATTTCCAGCCGGAGTGGGAATCTTAGCAATTACAGCATCAAGAATTTGGTCAACATTAGTTCCAGCTTTTCCAGAAGCAAAGATAATTTCGTCCTCACGGAAACCACAAGTGTTAACTAATTCCTGGGAAACTCTTTCCGGTTCGGCATTCGGCAAGTCGATTTTGTTGACCACGGGAATAATTGCTAGTCCCTGTTCAATTGCCAGGTGGATATTGCTTAGCGTTTGGGCTTCTACACCTTGAGTTGCATCCACGACCAAAACTGCCCCTTCCACAGCCTGAAGGGACCTGCTTACTTCATACGTGAAATCAACATGGCCGGGAGTATCGATTAAATTTAGTTCAAACCCTTTCCAACCCATCTTTACGGGCTGAAGTTTGATAGTAATTCCCCGTTCCCGCTCAATATCCATCCGATCCAGAAACTGCTCTTTCATTTTTTCTTTAGGGATTGTTCCGGTAATTTCGAGCATCCGATCAGCCAAGGTCGACTTTCCGTGATCAATATGGGCAATGATACAAAAGTTTCGAATATTTTTCATGTCAAACTCATTTTACCTGATCTGAAGCTAATTAACAACTCGTTATAGATTGGGAATAGTTTTAGAGAACAAAGAAACGGGAGGTTTATTGGTTTTAGATAAATTCCTAGGTGAAAAAAGGAAGGGTGATAGCATCTTGGGAGCTAGGCTAACTCCATCGCGATCTGATGTACTTGGGAATAGAATTTACCATAGTCACTCCACTTGAATAGTCCGCTCTTATCCCCCTTTAGGTCAACCAGACAATCCGAAAGGTTTTCATACTTCTGAACTAATTCCAGGACTTCGTCTTTTGAAAGCTCTACTAAATCATCAAGATCATCCGAAGCAACCAAAAGCTGTCTGCTAACGGGGGTAGTTAATAAAAATAAAAACGTTAAAAAGACAAAAGTTTCTTTTTCGTCACTCACCTCAACGATAAATTTTGCTAGTGGCCTGAAGTTAGTTTTTCTTACGTTTATCTTTAGTTCTTCTTCGATTTCTCTTACTGCCGCCTCCGCTGGGTTCTCATCAAGGTCAACCCCGCCTCCAATAAAGCGGTAAATGCCTTCTGGATAGATCTTCTTTGATCCAAGGATATACTTACCCTGATCGTCTTTTACAACGATTAACACATGCTTTCCTCTTCTCATAATTGGAGGAATAGAGCTAAATTTGTAGCTAAAATTGTATTCTTTCATAATTATTATTCTCGCTTCGGCGCGGATGCTATCTTCCTCGCTTTGCGAGCGATATTATTCGCGTTCCGCGCGAATAACGAGGCGCTTGAGGTCGGTGCCGAAGGGCCAGCAGGTCATAAGGGTTACGGTTTCTTTCTGGGTTTTTTCCAAAACCTCCAGTTGGTCCGGGTTGATCGTTTTTGTTTCTACGACCAGGTAAGAATACTTCTCTTTTTTATAAATGATTTCAATCTCATCCCCCTTACCAAGCTTATCAAGGAGGGTAAAAACGCTCCGGTAGTTGCTGTTTTCCGAACCGGGAGAATTACTATGGCCAAAGATAAAGATATTTCCTTTTTCACCCGGAAGAGCGCTTCCTCTAGCTTGAGCCACCCCTTTCGTTAACGCGTAAAGGTACTCTTTTTTATCATCAACAGGAATATTAACCACGACCGGAACATTCACGTCAATTTTTTTAATCGTCAGGTTAAAATCCTCCGATTTTGGCTTTTTGACTGCTAAATTTGGATTAGGAAGAGGAATAATAGAACGGACAAATGAGTTTGAAACAACTGTGGTCTTAAAATAGTAACCAACGTTAGCTGCCAAGGGTTCCCAAAAGTAAAAAAGCAGATAAGCAAAGGAGCCAACTACGACTAGAATCGCAATCGTGCTAATTTTGTTTGTCTGAAAGAAAGAGAGTAGGCCGCGGCCTACTCTCTTTCTATTTTCCAGATTACCTTCCATTTATTTTGTCTTTCGAACCACCGCTAAGCCTACTGCACCGATTAACAGAGCAGCGAATGCTGGAATAAATGGAGCTCCAGTGTTTGGCAGACCAGTCCCGCTTGGCGTACCAGAAACCTGAGCTGTGTTAGTTGATTCGTTACCCGCCGCGTCAACAGCCCTGACAGTGTAATAGTAAGTAGTTCCATTTGTTAACCCGGTATCCTTATAGGAAGTTCCAGTTTGGTTATTGGCAATCACCGTACCCAAGGAACCTGAAGTCGTAGAGCGATAAACCTTGGCATAACTAAAGTCACTAGTAGGGTTGGTCCAGGCTATCGTCAACGCACCGCTCTCTGCATTGGTTACCGAAACTCCAGTTGGTGCAGACGGAGGGGTAGTATCGGCCGCAGCAACTAAGGCATACGATGTAAAGTGATTAGTCGTGAAGTTAACTGTTTTGCTATCTTTATCAACCGTTGCCGTTCCAACACTGCGCCATGTCCCGCTGTTTTCATCCCAGTAACTAGGTGTAAGATCACTTTCTGAAGCTTTGGAATCCGTCAGTTGCTGGTCAGTGTAAGGAACGGTGATAGAAATGCTGTTATTGAATGTCGTGATTGCGCTACCAGAAGCGTTCACAGCGGTAAAGTCGTAACCAATTCCGATCGGTTGCGCTGTTTTCTCTGACTGCAACTCTGCTTTAGGAGTCGCGGTTAACGTAACGTCCCCAGATGTAGCGAGAGAGTTTGCAGGAAGAGATAGCTCGGTCCCATCTGTTAAGTTTACCACTTCCATTTGTGTTGAATCAAAAGTAACAGTAACAGGATCTGGAAGAGTAAGAGAACTCTCATTTAGTGTCAGGTCTTGAGTTGCAGACGCGCTCGTAACCGAAACAATAATTTCTGAACTCTTATATACTTTCTTTCCATCTTCGAGTATCGCCCCAACGTGCCAGTTGTCACCCTTACTTACGGAAAGCTCGTAAACACCGTCGAGGCTATTTACTCTCGTCTCGGAGTAACCGCCTTTTTCGGCCCAAGCTCGGACGAAAGCGCCATACTTCGCGGTACCGCTCTGTGTAACCTTTCCTGTTATCTTTGCGTCAGCAGTCTTAAAGGCTAAATTTACGGTTGCTTCGCCATTCTTAGCTACGCTTACTTGAACACGATCTGGATTGATGTAACCCTGTCCAGGAGGAATATGGGCCGAGACGTAGTATTCTCCAGCAGGAACTCGAAGTGTATAGTTGCCATTGCCGTCAGTCATCGTACCGTTCGCCATCATTCTCTTCCCTTCATCTTGAGATTTCTGACCAGTTTTGTTATCCACAGTTACAAAAGAATTTATCATTGCGCTACCATCTGGTTTAGTAACCTTACCAGTAATAGTAGCGTTAGCCTTCTTTAGGGTTAGGTCTTTGGTAACAGTTTGCCCTGAAGCAACTGCAACCTTGTTATCATCTACCGACTCAGTCATGTAACCGCTGGATGAAGTATCCCAAAATCCTATCCGCCAAGTCCCTGCGCTAACATTAAGAGAATAGCTCCCGCTCATAGAAAGCATTTGTTGGAAGCCACCTGCCCCGTTTTCAGCAAAAATTTCGATAGTAGCGTTAGTAATAAGATTTCCTTCATCATCCTTCAAAGCCCCAGTAATCTTAGCGTCGTTTTTCTTCGCCATAATATTTACACTTGCCGTTTCGTCTGCCGCCACCGTAACGTTTTTGGTTTCATCTGCAGTATAGTCAGAACCAGGGGGCGAACCAACTCCTACTTTGTATGTCCCAGCCGGAACCTTTAATAAGAATTTTCCGCCTTGAATGGGGCCGCCAGAACCAGGTCCCAACGCCCCTTCAACAAAGGCAAAACCAAAGAAATCGGAGAGAAGGGTGTTGTTCGTATCTACCACCTGTCCTGAAATCCTAGAATTGGTTGCCGTCATAGTAAAATCAATTCCTGTAAGATTTTGGTTGTCACCAATTGTTACTCTTTTTGGAGGTTGTGTATTAGTGTAAGCAAGAGCGGAATTATAATCAACTTCCGCCATTACTTGCCAAGTCCCTGGTGTAACCTTTATCGAATAGCTCCCATCAAATTCCGTTTGTTTCCCCGGTGAACCACCAGCTCCTTCTGCCCAAGCATTAATTCGGATACCCCCAATTCCATTTCCATTTTCGTCTTTAACCTTACCGCTGATACTAGATTTTTTAGTGATCAGGGTAATATTGCCCATGTCAAGCGTTTGGCCATCAATGACAGAAGCTGTTAAGTCTGTCGGAGCAGAATAGGTCTCATCTTGAGTAAAGATACCAACCTGGTAAGTACCAGCGGGAACGCTTACTTCAAATGCCCCGTTTTGATCCAAACCGCCACCCGTGCCTACTCCATTCATACTCCAAATGTTGATTCCAGCCATGGCTAGGGGAGTTCCATCAGGCTTGATTACTTTACCTTTTATCTTAGAACTAGCCTTAGTCACCGTTAGATCTTGCGTTTTTGTTTCAACCGAAGCGTCGTTGACAAACGACACTGTCGGTGGCCTGCCAGTAAATGTCCAGTCAACTGATTTTTGGCCGCCAGATTGAGGATCCCATCCAGGACTAACGAATAAGCTCCATTCCCCGCCCCCAACGTACAAAGTGAAGGAGCCATCGTTTCCTGTTGTAGTCATATTTGGTTGACCCATAGCACCTTGTTTATTCGCCATTACTTGCGCCCCTACAACAGCTGTTCCGTCACTCTTTTTTACCGTTCCAGTAATAGTCTTTGCTGCTTTAGTGAATTTAATGAATTTAGAAGGATCAGCACTTAGATCCATCGTCGCTCCGGTATAAGCGATTTCCAGCAAATCCGGCTGGATAAAGCCAGTTGTCGTAGTGTCGTTAGGAGCAGGAGGAGTTACCTCAACGATGTAAGTCCCAGCAGTTAGGCCACTAACGTAAAATACCCCGTCAGCTCCAGTATTAACCCCCTTGTTAACGATCCAATCCCGGGTATGTACCATGACGTAACGATTCGCAATCGGTGTCGTCGTTCCCCCGTCAACTTTGACCACTTTGCCAACTAAATAGGCAGCGTTACCGACAAAAACGGTCACTTGGCCTTTATCTTTTTCCGTCATATTACTTACGGTACCAATTTGGATAATGTAAGCCCCTGCAGTACTGGGGTTTACCACCCCGTTTAACTTGAGCGTCAGCGCAGTTCCAGCAGGAACAGAGCTTGTGACATTGACAAAAACAGGCTCAAAAGCAGAAGATGGAAGGCTGAGTGTTCCAAAAGCAGCACTAGAACCTCCCCCCTTAGTTATGCCACTCCTTCCCCAAGGATTTTGGGGATCGGACCAAGAAGATGGAACGAAATTTATCGTTACTCCATCCCCAGGGTTACCACTTAAAACAGTCGCTGTGGTGAATGTAAAAGTAAAGTTAGTTGTTGCCCCGAGAGTCAATCCAGAAGATGCTGATGATGAAGGGCTAACAGAAACGTTGGATAGAGTTCCTTCTGATGTTGCAGAACTAGAAGGAGGGGGAACAACAGAAAAAATAAGACCTAAAGAGACAACTACAGCGAAAAGTTTTCGCCACGACTTGGACAGCATAAGCGTTTCTCCTTTTAGTAAATTTTTAATAAGCTTAAACAAGCCTGTCAAAAGACAAGGCCACCACTTTTATTACTCTAGGTAAATATCGCTTGTCTGTCAATACTTAAAATACCTTGTCCTACCGAGATATATATATATTTTTGAACCTAACAGCAAACTTTCAACTATGGGGTTAATTAAGCAAAAATGAGGAGCGCGCCGGAAAGAAGAACTAAGAAAATGCCTAAAGAAAGTTTCATATACTTCTTGCCGCGGTGTTCCCACTCTTTCAGAGTGACCATTTCTTTACCTTTCCAGACTAAAATTAAAATAATAATTAACGGCAGAATAAAAAGAAAATTATAGTAACCAAGGTAAGCCAATACGACAGAGTAAGGGTATCCTGAATCAGACAAAATTTTTGCTGTGCCAACATAAATAGGTAACGAGCAGGGAGTCTCCAGTAAAGTGACAATTATTCCTAAAATCGCTGTTGCCGGTAAGCTAACTTTCTCTACCCACTGCAGCAGAAATGGCTGGACTGCCTTTGGCACGCCCAAGCTTACTCCCCAATCCGGTTTGAAATAATCTTTAACGTTAAGCACTCCTGCAATGAATAATACTAAGGTTAGGCTTAGATTAAAGGGCTTTCGGAAGCTGGAAGTATCAAGCAAATGAGCTGACTGGTAGAAGAAAACACCGATAATAAAATAAGTTATGTAGATCGAAATAATATAGATTAAGCCGGTCTTTAACACCCTTTCCGGTTTTCCAGCAAAAACGATCAAGTATCCTAAAAGCAGGATTAACATTCCGATGGCACAGGGGTTGATACCATCAATCAAACCGGCCATTGTCACCAAAGGAAAGCTGACCAAACCACCATTTTTAGAGAGATAACATCCCACGGAAGTGCAAGCCTGCGTAGTTTCCGGGTTGAGTAGGGAAAAAAGTAGCATAGAAAAATTATATCAGAGGGAAAGGTTTCTCAACAAGTCTGGACATGTTAAAATAATTAGGGACGAAAAAAGACTCGCCCCACCCGAAGAAAGGTTAGCCTACGCTGAAAAGCTGAGAAAATTCTTAGGAGCTACTGTTGATCCCGATAAATCAAAATAAGATCTTTGGTCGAATTAGCCAGCGGAAGTTGAAGCGCTTCGTCTAACGTCACCCAGACATAATCGGTTCCTTCTCGATCCAAAACCACCTCTTCCGTTTTTGTTTGACAAGCAAAGTCGAAGAAAATAAAGTGCCGTTTATCGTGAAAATCTTCCGTGGATAGAGATTCCATATAAGTAATAAATTCTATCTCAAAGATGTCGAGATTTGTTTCTTCTTTTATCTCTCGCCGCAGTGCTTCCTCGATTGTCTCGCCCCGTTCAATATGACCACCGGGAATAGTGTACTTTCCATCCCATTTTGGTGAGGTCATTAGAAAAAATTTGTTCTCTTGATTAAAAATCAGCCCCCCGACTGTCACATCGGGATATTTCTTTTCGTTATTATTTTTAACTTTTACTTTGCAATTTTGCCTTTTGACTTTTGAGTTTATTATCTTTTTCTCCAATATTTTTCAAAATGTTGGTGATATCGCTCAAAGGTATATCGAAAACCGGTGTGTAAAGGGTCTGGTAAAGCGTCTAAACTAAACCAGCCTATCTCATCCATGCTTTCCGGTTCGTTGATCTGCACTTCCGCTGGGTTGATTTTGATAAAAAAGGGAATGGCAATCCAATGGGTTTTCTGTCCCTGCCACTCTCGAAACATTGAATGAACAGGAAACGCCTCTTGGATTTCACCGTGACAACCGTATTCTTCTAGGACTTCCTTAAGCACATTTTCTTCGGGAGTTAATCCAAACTCCAGTTTGCCTGAACCGACGTCCCAAGCGCCGTGCTCGTCACGACAATTCTTACTGCGCTTATGGAAAAGGAAAAGTCCTTTACCATCATTACAGTAAAAGGGTGTACTGATACCAATAAAATCCACTCCAGGTTTCATAATTTATTTATAATCAAAATACTTCAATTTTGCAACTCATTAAGCAATTTTGATTACACAATCGTTTAACGAGAGTTGCAAACTCGAGTTAAACGAGTAAATACCATTATTTTAGCCAAAAAAGAAGGAGCCGATTGGGCAAAACGGCTCCATTAAGGCAAGAGTTTTGAAGTCGGCTTAGGATTCCACCGGTTTGGGTAAGAGATCCTTGCCGATTTTCGCGCTGTGGACTCGAAGAATCTCTTGGTAGCGAACTTCACGATCTGGATCGGATTCTAACGAACGCTGGCCAAGAACTCCTACCGTCACCTCTTTTTCAGAGTTCGTTCGCAGAAAGAGATCGACGATCCACTGGCGGAGTCTCTCTTCATCCATCCAGGTGGTCAACGGCCCAGGCCCTTGAAGAATCGAAAACCGAAAAGCACCAACTGGTTCCCTAACATCCGGATGCCAGACCAACTCACCCGGGCTTTCGATAATAACCGCCTGAGGCCCTTTCAGGATAATCAAATCTCGATCCTGATCTCGAGCTAAAGCGGCTAGTTCGAGAAGATACTCAATCGCGCGGCTGACCTTGCACTCCTCCTCTCGTTTCTGGGCCAACTTGGTGTCAAACTCTCTAATCGCGTAGAGACCAAGATCATTGACCAAAGACATTTTCTCCCTCCAAAAACAAAGTTGAGAAGGATTCTAACACAGAAAAAAGGAAAATGTCAAAAAATTATGGGTCAGAGGGAGCGAATGATTTTAACCAAAATCTCGATCCCTTCGTCTAAGACGGCTCTTTCGATCGTCAGAGGCGGCATGATCTGAAGATTATTCTCGCAGTCCCCCACCACGTGCAGGCCGTTTTTTCGGCTCTCTGTCACGATTCTTGGAACCAGTCGCCCTTGGCCAAAATCAACGCCAATTTCCATCCCGATTCCCCGGATGGTGGGAGCAGGAGAAAGTTCTTTCAACTCTTCCCGTAAGCTCGCCTGTAAATAATCCCCGTCCCGCGCCGCTTTTTCCCAAACCTTATCTCTTTGGTGAATCTCTAAGGTTTTCAAAGAGGCCGCACAAGCGATCGGCATCCAACCAAAAGTCGAAGTTAGATTCGTCACGTTACAAGTTCTTTCCCCAATTTCCGTCGTGGTCACCATTGCCCCGATCGCCGCGGCCCCATTCGAAAATCCTTTAGCGAAGGTTACAATATCTGGTACCACGCCTTCAATTTCCATCCCAAACAACTTTCCGCAGCGAGAAAAACCAGTCCCCACCTCATCAAGGATCAACAAAGTGCCATACTTTTTCGTGAGATTTCGAACAGCCGTCAGAAAACCCGACGGGGCCATGAGCGTCGAACCCCAGCCAGTGATAATTCCAGCTTCCGTCACCACTGCCGCCACGTCTTCATTTTTTAATACTTCTTCTAGTTGAGTGGAAAAATCAGAAAGAATTTTTTCTTGAGGTTCTCTAGAAGAAATCGCTGGATAATCCAGCTGAATAAAACCGGGAACAAGCGGAGAAATAGCTTTGACGACTTCGTATTCGGGTAAATAACCGATCGCGAGCGTCCCAAAAGACTGACCGTGATAAGTATCTTTAAAACCGAGGATTTTCTTCCGACCAGTATAAGCGCGAGCCGTTTTGAGAGCTTCTTCGTTCGCCTCTGTTCCGCCAGTCGCCCGAGAACAAGTATTCAATCCAACGGGTAAAGCCTTCGTCAACTCTTCCGCCAGTTTTTCTTGAATCGGATCCAGCGTCCACATTGGCACATATGAGCTCCTTTTCGCCTGGAGGATCATCGCTTCGGTAATTTCCGGATGATTCCAACCCAGGTTCGTCACGTTCCAGCCGGAAGTAAAGTCGATCAGTTTCCGACCGGTTTCGTCCCAGATAAAGCTTCCCTCCGCCCGCGTGGTATCAAAAGTCCATTCACAAAAATCATTAAAAATAATTTTCTTCTTGATCATTAAGATCAACCTCCATAAACATTGGTTAGACGGTTATCCAATTCTTGTAAAAACTTTGGTGTTTCATCTCCAAACGTATTTTGACTTGAAATACTCGAGCAGTAATAAACTGAGGGATAAAATTGCCCAATCTTTTTTCTCATTTTCAAATCGAAAGTCAAAATCTGAGCGTCGAATTCTAAACCGATACTCGCAATCATAAAATCGTACGTTCGGAGATTTGCGAGGGAAATTTGATCGAGATTTTTAGTGAGTCTAAAAGCCATCGTTTCAATTACAGCAACGTTAAAAATATTATTCAGGTGGAGAAATTTCCAGAGATGCCTCTCTACAACCTTCCGTTCAAGACCCTTTTTAAGTAAGGTAACCATTGTTTCATAAAAGACAATCGAGGGGATAATTAGCTTTAATTTATTTTTTCTCCGGCGATGAAATAGTTCTTTGAAAACTAACACAGCATCAGGGTGGAATAGGTCACTACTTTCTAACGCCGCTATCACAACACTACTATCCATTAGGACGCAGGGTTTCATCGGGGTTGGGAGTATCGCATTTCAAGCAGAATGCTTGTGGAGCTTTTTTTTACCTTAGACTCACTCCCATCCATAATAATCCCCCTCAACTCACGAGGAGGATTTTTAGCTGCGTCTTTTTTTAACCTCTTTAATTCTTCTTGAGACATAAGTCGCCCAAATCAAACACCTGATTTTGATTATAATTGCCCGCTAGTCAATCTGTACACGAGCAACCAAGCATATTGTAGTGAAAAAATCAAGGAAATGCAATACGAAAATTAGCCAAGTCTTTTTTGACTTTCGGGTGTTTTTCTGGTACAATTCCCCCGCCGTCGAGACGACGCGCTATATTTTGGCCAATGGCCGAAGGAGAGAGTAAAATGGCAAACTATTCTGAGGACGTCTTGAAGGAAGTAAAGACGGATCTGCAGCGCCTAGAGTGGCCGGATTTCCTAGGTGATCTAAGAAGAGTAGGTTTCGAGAGGATCTTCGAGAGACAACTCGGATCAGAAGATTCTAAGCACGTGCAAGTCATCGCCGCTCGGAAAGATTTAAGCCTCCTTTTGGTCGCTGAATCGAAAGATACACCGTTGGGAATACTTCTGGGTAAGGGAACTATTTACGGATCGGTCAAAAACCCAAGGCTATTACCCGACTGGAATATGGAGGATATCCTACGCCAAAAAGAAATTCGCTACATTGCCCTTGATGGTAAGCCAGGTCAGTATCACATCCAATTCGATATCAACCCACTTCAGCGCCGACCAGGAAGCAACGGCCGGGCACATTTCCGAGTAACTTTAATAAGTTTCTTGAGGCGTTTCTTCATCTTCGTTCCTTGGGGCAACCTAGCACAGGAAATTTGCCTAGACAAAAACGCTGAGACTAATCGGAATGTCTGGGAAGAGCTCAAAAAACAAGCCCCAGACTGGGTTATCCGTTTCATCAAAGGAGATGGAAACGGAGTGGTAATCGATTACTTCTCTGAAATAACCGATGGGGATCTCTCGGTGAAAATCACCTACCACTCAATTGGATTTTGGAAAATCGAGACGGGATCCTTGTTCGAACCGTACTCGACGGTACTCTCCTCCCCTATCACTACCCAGGAACTTCTCAAACTGAGCCTCTGGCTTACCAGATCGCTCGGAGATGATCTCGCCGAGAGACTCTGGGAGAGAATTCTGAGTGTTATCTACGAGCACATCGGTCGAATTATAGTTGAGAAAGGCGAATCGCCGATTTAGGAGAGAAAAGAGTAGAGCAAACAGGCGCTAAGGAAAATCGCAAACTTCTTTGGCGCCTCTTTTTTGGCCAAATTTCACCTTTCCGCTTTAAAGCCCCGCAAACGCAAAGAGTTGGTTAAAACGGAAATAGAACTGGAAGCCATCGCAAAGGCGGCAAAGATCGGGTTGAGTAAGATGCCGAAGAACGGATAAAGGACCCCGGCCGCGACGGGAATCAGCGCCGTGTTATAAACAAACGCAAAGAAAAGATTCTGGCGAACGGTACTCATTGTCGCTTTAGACAACTTTATCGCCGTCACCACCGCTTTCAAATCCCCGCTAATTAACGTTATATCCGAAGCTTCAATCGCCACATCCGTCCCAGTGCCGATAGCAATTCCCACGTCGGAGGCCGCAAGAGCCGGCGCGTCGTTAATCCCGTCCCCAACCATCGCTACCACACTTCTAGTTTCCTTTTGCAGCTGCTTAATTTTTTCCTCTTTTTCTGGCGGTAGCACTTCGGCCAAAACTTGATCAATCCCCACTTGCCGAGCAATTGTCTGGGCCGTTTGAAGATTATCGCCGGTGATCATAATCACCCGAATACCCATTTTATGCAGCTCTCCAACTGCTTCTTTCGAACTATCTTTAATCGTATCGGCCACTGCCACGATTCCGGCAATTTTTCCCTCAACCGCGACATACATTGGCGTCCGACCAAGATCACTAAAAACTTCAGACTCCTCCTGCATTCCTTTCAAATCCACTTTATTTTCTTCCATTAACTTCAAATTTCCTTTCAAAACTTCCTTTCCTTCAACCACCGCGCGAATCCCTTTTCCCGGCATTGCCTGGAAATCTTTTGGCTCAAGCAGAGTCAACCCTTCCGTTTGGGCTTTTTTCACCACCGCCATCCCCAAAGGATGTTCCGAATAGCGTTCAGCAGAGGCGGAAATTTTTAGCAAATCATTTTTTGTCCAACTATCAGTTTCGGCAATATCCGTCACTTCCGGTTCGCCTTTAGTTAAAGTCCCTGTTTTGTCAAAAACGACGGTTTTAATTTTCTCCGCCAGCTCCAAACTTCCCGCATCTTTAATCAAAATCCCGTTTTCCGCTCCTTTGCCAGTACCAACAATAATTGCCGTTGGTGTCGCCAGTCCTAGTGCACAAGGACAGGCAATGATCAACACCGCCACCATATTAACCAAGGCAAGAGTAAAAGCGGGAGCAGGACCAAAGAAAAACCAGACAGTAAAGGTTAAAATAGCAATTCCCATCACTGCCGGAACGAAATAAGCCGTCACGGTATCCGCTAATTTTTGCACTGGGGCCTTCGAAGCCTGAGCTTCCTCCACTAAACGAATAATCTGAGAAAGAGTAGTATCTTTGCCGACTTTAATCGCTTTGAACTTAAAAGAGCCTGCCTTATTGATTGTCGCCCCGATAACTTCATCGCCAACTTTTTTATCCACGGGCACTGATTCCCCAGTAATCATTGATTCGTCAATCGCAGAAGTTCCCTCAATAATCTTTCCATCCACTGAAATTTTTTCGCCCGGCCGAACCACGATAATATCACCAACTATCACCTCTTCAACTGGGACATCCATTTCTTTACCACCACGAATAACCCTCGCCGTTTTGGCTTGCAAGCCGATCAGCTTTTTGATCGCCTCGGAAGTTTTGCCTCGAGCCACTGCTTCTAGATATCTCCCGAGAAGAATCAAGGTGACAATCACCGCCGCAGTGTCAAAGTAAACATCCGCCTTTTGCCCAGCGGCCGTTAAAATCCCGGGAAAGACCGTGGCAAAAACGCTGTAAAAATAAGCCGCCGAGGTACCCAAGGCAATCAAAGTGTTCATGTCGGTGGTTTTGTGTTTTAAAGCCACCCAAGCCCCTTTATAAAATTGCCAACCGGCGAAGAGCTGAACGGGGGTGGCAAGCACCCAGAGCAAATAGCGATTGGAGAAAAAGCCTGGGAGAAATGGAAACCATTCGGGGAAACTGCCTAAGAAAATGGGGACAGAAAGTAAAGCAGCGAGGAGAGTGCTAAACTTCAAATTATTAATTTCCCTCTCTCGAGCTTGTTTTTCGCGATCCTCTAACGGCTGCGCTTGTTTTTCCAACGAAACGGGCTCATAACCAGCTTCTTTAACCGCTTCCATGATCTCTTCTGCGGTTAGAGGAGCGGAGTATTCTGCTTCCACTTTCTCCGAAGCGATATCGAGATTGTATTTACTAACGCCTTTTAAATCTTGAAGAACTTTACCGACAATTCCGGCGCAGTGAGGATTGTTCATTCCAATCGCTTTAAAAACAACTTTCTGGCCGCTAATAGTCCATAACTTGTCTTCTTCAGAAAGAGAGGCTTCATAACCACTCTCCTTGATCGTTCGGACTAAATCCGCCGGATGAATCTTGGCCTCGTCATAGTCAACCGTTGCCTTTTCATTGGCAAAGTTAACCGCCGCATTTTCAACGCCTTCAATTTTTTTCAAGTTTTTTTCAATCGTTAAAGCGCAGCTCGCGCAGTGCATTCCAGAAATTTGGAGGAATATTTTTTTCATCAAATAAATCTCTCCGAGGCGATAGAATTAAAATTAGTTACCTTTTTTCCAGAGGTAGCGGATCAAAGCTATTAGAGCGACAATTGCCAAAATCCAAAGGACCCACATAAAAAAGCCCCAAAACCAGAAACCAACACCATAGTTGCCACCCATCATTCGGCCCATCCAATTACTCATACCACCATGCCAATCATAGTAAGCACTTGTCGTGGCACTAACTGTTGCGTCAGGATCACCAAAGTAATTCCACATCATTTTTCCTCCTCTCCCACGTAACCTTGTGGAGTAACGTCAAACTGGTCTTTGCAAATTTTGGAGCAGAAATAATAAATCTTGCCATTGTATTCACTCTTAAATTCGCTGTTCTCGTCTACTGACATTCCACAAACTGGATCTTTCACCATGAAAATCCTCCTTTACCTTTTTGAAAAGACTTCCAAAATTTCTTTGATTACTTCCTCACCGCTATCTTTTTTTATGGCTTTTGTAACACAGGTACGGATGTGATGCTCTAAAATAAGCTGGTCTACTTTTTTTATGGCTGATTGGACGGCTGAGGACTGCTGAAGGACATTAATGCAGTAAGCGCTGTCTTCCACCATCTCTCGCACCTTTCTTAAATGCCCTTCCGTAATTTTTAATCTTTTGACAATTTCTTCTCAACTAGTATCAGCCATAAATTCCCTTTCTTTAAGGACAGAAAACGAGTTTGTATAATTAAGAATTTTCTACATTTATCCTTAATCCCCTCCTGGAGGGGAGGAACATTTCAACTGTAGCAATTCAGTCAAAAATTGTCAAGTTACTAGAGAAGAAAGCCATTATTTTCTTTAAAAAAATTACACCACCCCTCCCTGGGGGAGGAGATAAAATCAAAGGTTTTCAATTTCTTTAGCGATCTCATCGTTCCTAGTTGCCATAGTCGGGTCATCTTTAAGGTAACGAACTATTCCTTCTTTATCAATTACAATATAAGTATGGCCGGGTAAGCGCCCCCTATGCATGGAAGAAGGTAAATTGAGAGTATTGTAGGCTTTTACCACGGAAAGATCCAGATCAAAAAGGACATCCTCGGAGGCTAGCTCAGGCATTTTCTCAACAGCTTTTTTCCAGTCTTCTTTGGGATCATTAATTATTGTTAAAGCAATTGTTTTGTCGTTATTAAACCTTTTATCTTTCCCAAAAGCGGCCATTTGGTTCCAACAGGCCGGGTAGCACATCAAACCTTCACTAAAAAACAAAACGACGTTTTTACCCTTCAAACTACTTAAAGTAACGGTCTTGCCTTCAAAGCTGGGAAGGGTGAAATCGGGTGCGGGTTTCCCTTTTAAACCGTCAAATGAACGTTGCTGGTTACTCGAGCTAGACTTATCGTTGCTGGTAGAAGCAAAAACAATAAACAATCCCATAATGACTGCCGTCGCCCCTAAGAAAATCAAAAGCTCTTTAATTTTCATCTTTGGTCTCCTTTTTCTTTAATTGACTAAATGCCAACTTAGTCAAAAGTAAAAATAATCCGACAAAGACTAAAGCCCAAACCTGTTCAGGGAAAAAGGTAGTAAAACCACTAATTGACTTAACTAACTTAGTTACGTAAATATTTAAGTCTATTTGGTAAGAAGCTCGCATCGTCAGCTGGTTTGTAACGGCTAAAAATAGGGTCAATCCTCCAAGAGCAAAAAAAAGCAAACCAGAAAAAAGAGTCGCGATGGTCAAACTAACCTTTTGGCCGAGGATAGAATAACTAACCATCTTTCTGAAAGCAAAGAATTTCTGTGTAAAATCTGTCTTATCTAAAAAAGCGGCTAAAAGAAAAAGCGGGACAACCATTCCCAAAACGTAAGCAAGGGTGTAAACTCCTCCGAGGAAAAAAGAACCCGGCATGGCCGAAAGGGCCAATACCCCCGCTAACACAGGAGCGCAACAGGTTGTGGCAATTCCGGAAAAGACCCCCAAAATAAAGATTGATCCCACGTCATAGTTCTTTAATTCGGGATGAGTTAGCATGGGAAGAGAAATTTTCCTTCCAAAAACCATCGTTAAACCTAAAAAAATTAAGAAGAAAGACATGAAAATATAAATAGGGTCGTGATACTGGCTGAAAATCTGGGTTAGACCTCCCGCGCCAAGGCCTAACGGCAAGAAAATCAGCAGCACACCTAAGAAATAAATAAAAGTCATCAAAAAAACTTTGGCTTTTTGCTTAAAAATAGAAGCAAAGTAAGTCGGAAGAAGAACAGTAATACAGCAAGGGGCAAAAAGAGCGGCTACTCCAGCAAAAAAAGCAGCAATAAAAGAGGTTGTAACCAGCAAATCCATAAGCGTTAGTTCTTTCTATGTCTCACTTTAAAAGCGTAAGTGCTAACTTTAGTTACGCTTCTTCTGTTTCTTCGACCGATTGTTCTTCCGCCGCAGCTTTTTCTTTACCCTCTTCGATAATCTCGATGTTCACCCTTTTTCCTTGCTTAATTGCTGGAACTCGAATAATCGTCCTGATCGCTTTGATAATTTGCCCGTCCTTACCAATAAGCTTCCCCATGTCTGATTGGTCAACCTTAAGCCGAAGGACAATTTCTCCTAGTTCGTTAGTTGTTTCTTCTAGCTCAACTTCGTCGACGTTGTCCACAATTGATTTGACAATGTGGTCAAGTAATTCCTTCATTTTTTACTCCTTCACCTACTGTTCCAAACCTTTTTATGATCTTCCTACCTTTATTAAATCTCTTAGTTACCCCTTCCCTGGGGGGTAGGTCGTAAACAAAATCCTAACATAAATTTTTTAGGAATGCAATAATCATTTTTACCTAGGGAATTGAAAAGTGAAGAGGAATTAGTCCCTAATTAAATCCAAAAGATCGTCTCTTTTTTGCGCCATAAGTTCCTGGGAAAGCGCCTCAACATTTAGCCTTATCAGAGGTTCTGTGTTAGAGGCGCGAAGGTTAAACCGCCAGTTTGGATAATCAACAGAGAGCCCGTCAGTAAAGTCTTTTCTACCATCGTTATAATAGCTTTCGACTTCTTTAATTTTGGCGTTAATATCCGCCACTTTCAAATTGATTTCCCCCGAAACAAAGTATTTCGTCACTAAAGATTGGACTAATTGTGAAAGTGACTGGCCAGTTTGGGAAATTAACTCCAAGATCATCAAGAAAGGAATCATCCCATTATCCGCGTAATAGTTATCCCGAAAATAATAATGAGCACTCATTTCACCGGCAAAAATAGCGTTTTCTTTCCTCATCCGCTCCTTGATAAAGGCATGTCCTGCTTTGCTCAGGATAAAAACCCCACCATTCTCTGCAACTGTATCCCGAACTGCCCAGACCAACCGCGGCTCGGAGATAATTTTCTCTCCGGGATGTTTTTTCAAAATCGCTTTTGCTAACAAAGCCGTGATAAAATACCCTTCTAAGAAATTGCCCTTTTCATCACAAAAGAAACAGCGGTCAGCGTCCGCGTCCCAGGCAACGCCAAGGTCAGCCTTATTTTTCAAAACCGCTTCCGTCAGCTCTGTCCGGTTTTCGGGAATTAACGGATCAGGCCGGCCTTTTGGAAACTCGCCGTTCATCTCGAAATTTAGCTTAATCAGTTCGACGGGTAGATACTTCACTAGCCTTTCTAACGTTTGGGACGCTGCGCCGAAATTGGTGTTAACCACTATTTTCAAGGGTTTAATTTTAGATAAATCAACGAAAGAAAGAATATGTTTAAGGTAATCCCCTAAAATGTCTATTTTTTCTATTCTCCCTTTTTGGGGGGCTATAAATTTTTCTTGCTTCAAGGCTTCATCACGAATATGAAAAAGGCCAGTGTCAGAAGAAACTGGCTTAGCTTCCTCCCGAACAAACTTTACTCCGGTATATTCTTTCGGGTTATGGGAAGCTGTAACGCTAAAACCCCCGTCAAAGCCATAAAAAGCTACCGCAAAGTAAAGCATATCGGTAGAGATTATTCCTGGATCCATGACGTCAACTCCCGCGTCCGTCACGCCTTCCACTATTGCTTTCCACATTGAGGGGGAAGAGAGCCTAACATCACGGCCGACTAATACCTTCTTTGGTTTTACTAATTTCACGTAAGCTTGACCGATCAAATAAGCGGCTTCTTCATCTATTTCCGACGGATAAATTCCCCGAACGTCGTAAGCTTTAAAAACTTCTGATTCCAGTCGCATCGTTTTCTCCTTCTAAGGTTAAAGACAATTTTCATCATAGCAAAATTTTGCTCAAAAGGAAACTAACGAAGGAGCTTTCAAACTTAACCACTAAAGTGGAGTCCATCATTCGACTTATCCCAACCAACTAGGATACTGGAAAACTGTGTGGAAACCGTTCCGGAAAACCATTTTTAAGGTTAAAATCATTGTAACTGATCCACTGAAGGAAAAGATGTTTTCGACCAAACAATCAAACTTGCATAGAGCAACCCTTTTTGAGAAAATATAGTTAGTTGGCGAGGATTAGTAAACAGCTTAAAAAGTTGTTTGCCTTAACCCTTCCTCGCCAACTATTGATCCCAAAGACCTTTCTTTAATCTCCCTAAGATCTCATTCGGCAAGCCTGGCGCAAACAAAGCTAAGATACTCAAGGCCAAGAAAGAACCAGCCTGAAGCCAGCTCCATCCATTGCCTTCCGGAGTCAGGCGGAAAACTCCCCAACGTACCAACAAATAAGAAATTACCCCCAAACTCGAAAGCGGACCAGTCTCGTTGATGTTTAGTCCTAAGTGTTTGATCGCTACTAAAGTAAGTAAAGAGAAAAGTCCTCCCGCCAAAAAGATGTAGGCGTAAGTAAGGTAATTTCTTTCGGCTAACCAGTGAAGAGATTCCGGGGTTTTCTTGCCGAGGAAAATCCCTTCCCCCACTGCAGCCAATACTGAAAGAAAGCAGATAACCAAGACGTATGTCAGTTTGTTCAATTCTCTCTCCCCCTTGATTTATTTAAGCTTTTTTAGCTTGCAATGCAGGTTTGAGTAGGTAAGAATGCATTAATTCATAGCCACCAAAGAAAACTCCGGTGTAAAAAAGATCGCCAGCGAGAGTTCCTCTGAAGAAAGGAACCGCCATTAGATAAGATTCCATTAGGCCATTCAAAGTCCGAGGATACCAACCGGATAACCAGACGCCAAAATTAGTAACAAAGAAAAACAATATCGAGGAACCAAAGGAAGCAACCAAAATATTTTTCCAATTGTTGTGATCTCTAACCCATAAACCAAGGAGACCGACCATGAAAAAACTCGCGTAAACGTAAGGCATCGTATCGTGAAATCCGAGGAAAAAATCAGAAATTAACATTGCCAACATCGGAACTGCTAAAGCGTACCTTTTGTTTAGATGGGCTCCTCCAAACAGGGCCATCGCGGTAATTGGCGCAAAGTTTGGCAAATGAGGCAGAAGACGCAGAATAACTGTCGCTACAATAATTAGTATCGGATTCACTAATAAAGAAAGAAACCTGAGTAACACATTAACCTCCAAAAATTTCCAAGCCTTCATGATCAATTTATCAATCGAGTTAAAAATTTAAATTTAATACGTTGTTATCTTCCATTCGATCTTGTCAGTTGCTTTCGTAGTGTAAGACCCAGCACCTACTTCAGACGGGTAACCATTTACATAAAGTCCCCAATATTCCTTCTTCGCATTATCGGCCTTTCGGTCATTGATTCCAGTCACAAAAGCGCTCGTTCCTTGCCCGCTCATGTCTACCTTCGCCTTACTCTGGAGTAATTCTAAAGCTGTTTTTCCTTCCTCACCATTGTAAGAGAAAGAATCTCCTCCCAGAAGTTGGCTAAAGTTAGGAGCACTACTAGCGGAAGCCTGATTGTTGGAAGAGTTATTTGCGGTACTCGTTGGCTTTGGTTGATTAGAGTAGTAGTAAACGGCTCCGAGTAAGACAACTGCTCCGAGAATAAGGGTCAAACTTTTTTTAATTCTTTCCATTATTACCTCCTAAAACTGATAAACCCTTCCTTCGAGGGGACGAGGAAGGGTGGTTAAAAACAAATTACCGCCCACTCCCTTAGTCCCGAGGGAGTCCCGCGAGCCGGATGGGTTTCACGTTATCAATTAAAGAGTGTGTTGCGCTAGTAGCCGGCTCCGGGCAGCGTTTAAGTCAAAGATAGGTTTTCTGGCTCGGCTCGCTGCGGCGAGCCTTACAGTTGCGGCACAGCTCTTGAATTACACAAGATTTCCCTTAATCCTTTTTAGTTCTAAAGTTTAGGCTAATCTTTGACTATTTAGTTGTTAAATTTATTGTAGTAGACATCCAAGTAAACAGTCAAGTGATCAAACTAGGTCATTTTTAGTAGTCCAGACCCTTCTGAGCTTTTAAGCCTTTCTGGTAGGGGTGTTTTATTTCTTTCATTTCCGTTACCAAATCCGCTCGGTTAATAATTTCTGAATGGGCTCCCCGCCCAGTGAAAAGGACATGCGTTCCTTTCGGAACCCGGTCTAAAAACTCTAAAACAGTTTCAAGTTTTAACAGTTCAAACTTTAAAGCGACATTAATTTCATCAAGAATTAACAGGTCAGGCTGCTTTTCTAAGACCAGGTAGGCCATTCTCATCGCTTTTTCTGCTAATTCAAAGTCGATCTTTTCTAGGCGGATCGGATTAACAAATCTGCGGTCTTCTCGGCCAAATCGGTGCAGTTCCACCCCCAGCCCGAGATCTTTGAAAAACAAGACCTCCCCGGAAGAATCCCAGTTTTTCAAAAACTGGATGATAACTACCCTTTGGCCGTGCCCTAAGGAACGCAACGCTGTCCCTAAAGCCGAAGTCGTTTTTCCTTTTCCGTTGCCAGTAAGGACATACAACATATCCAAGTCTTTCTAATTATGGCAATAGGAATATGAACAAGATGAACAGGTCGCACAGCCTTCTTTAAAGATCATCCTACCACCACATTCTGGACATTTCTCATCTTTACCGCCGACACGGACCTTGGCTGAAACTTTTTCTATTTTTTCAGGAGAACCAGAGTGGGCGATGTTAAGAACTTGTGCTTCCCGGCTCCCGTCACGATAAATCGTCACGCCCTTGCAGTCCAAACGGTAGGCCAGCATATATGCCCGTTCCACATCCTTTGGTGTCGCTTGATGGGAAAAGTTTACCGTCTTTGAAACCGCGTTATCTGTGTACTTTTGGAAAGCGGCCTGCATCCTGGTGTGCCACTCAGGGGCAATATCATGGGCAGTCACAAAGACCCTTTGCCATTTATACGGGACATCGGTCATTCCAACCACGCTGCCGGTTTGGGCAATTCTTGCCATCAGCTCATCGCTGTAAAAACCTTCTTGGCTGGCTACTTTTTCAAAGAGAGGATTAACCTCGACTAACTTATCATTATCCAAGACGTTTGCCCGGGTAAAAGAGACAGCAAAAAGAGGTTCTATTCCGGAAGATGCCCCGGCAATGATACTGATCGTCCCAGTCGGAGCGATAGTGGTTAAAGTGGCGTTACGAAGCCTAGCTCCGTTTGGCCGGTCGTAAACGCTTCCCTTAAAGTTGGCAAAGACTCCTCGCTTCTTTGCTAGTTCCTTGGAGGCTTCTCGGGCTTCGTCCCGAATAAATTTCATCACCTCTTCACCAAGGACAACCGCTTCGTCAGAATTGTAGGGAATTTGCAGCTTGATTAACATATCCGCAAAACCCATCACCCCTAAGCCAACCTTTCGGTTAGCTTTAGTCATCTGCTCTATCTGAGGAAGAGGGAATTTGTTCATATCAATCACGTTATCGAGGAAATGAACAGCTGTGTGGATCACCTCACGAAGCTTCTCCCAATCAATTTCCCCTTCTTTTACCATCAAGCTTAAATTAATCGAACCCAAGTTGCAAGATTCGAAAGGAAGTAAGGGCTGTTCGCCGCAGGGATTAGTGCTCTCGATTTCCCCCAAGTGAGGAGTGGGGTTGTCTTCATTGATCTTATCTAAGAAAACGATCCCTGGATCCCCGTTTTTCCAAGCCATAGTCACGATCAGGTCAAACACCTTTCGAGCCGAAAGCTTGGAAACAGGTTCTTTGGTGTGAGGATTGATCAAATCATAATCCGTATCTTTTTCCAGGGCTTTCATAAATTCTTTAGTCAATCCAACTGAGATGTTAAAGTTTGTCAGATTTGCATCGTCCTCTTTGCAAACAATAAAATCCAGAATGTCCGGATGGTCAACCCTCAAAATTCCCATGTTCGCTCCCCGCCGAGTCCCACCTTGCTTAACCGCTTCTGTAGCTTCGTTAAAAACTTTCATAAAAGGAATCGGTCCGGACGAGTGACCCATCGTGGAAGCAACCAAATCACCTGTTGGGCGAAGCCTGGAAAAAGAAAATCCTGTTCCACCGCCTGATTGGTGGATGACTGCCGTTTGCTTGATCGCCTCAAAAATTCCGACAATTGAATCCTCAACCGGTAAAACAAAACAGGCCGAAAGTTGCTGAAGTTTTCGACCGGCATTCATCAAAGTAGGGGAATTTGGCATAAATTCCAGTTTGGAAATCACCTGAAAAAACTCCTCGGCCGTGGTTTCGACATTGGCTTTTTTGTCGTAAAAACTGTCCGCAAAGGCAATATTCTTTGCTACTCGTCGGAATAAATCGGAAGGAGTTTCGATTACCTGGCGGTTTTCATCTTTCATCAAATACCGTTTCTTCAGAACTGTGACCGCGTTAAGGGTGAGCTTTAGTTCATCTTGCCTACCTAAAATAGCGGCCTTAGCCTCCCGAATCTCGGCCCGCTTCTGTCGGTAAAGAATATAAAGTTTCGCGGTCCGTGTCTGCCCCGCTCGCATTAAAACTTCTTCCACTACATCTTGTATTTCTTCAACGGTTGGGACTTTTTTCCCATCGAAACGCTCATCAAGCAAAACAACCACTTCGTCAGAAAGGCTGTTTGTCAACTCTTGGTCATCAATTCCAGCTGCCAGTGAGGCCTTATATATAGCACTGATAATTTTTTCCTGGTCAAAAGGGACAACTCGCCCGTCACGTTTTTGGATATGAAGAACAGAGGTTTCGGAAGTGGGAAAATTTTTGGAAGGGGGCGTTAAATCCACAGTTTCTTTGCTCATTGCTGTTTTTTCTTTGGCAGCCATAAATACTCCTTCTAAACGAATACCCGTTAAAATTTTTAACCTAATCTTTTAATCTCTTTTTCGAATGACTCAATGTCTTCAAATTCCCGATAAACAGAGGCGAATCGAATGTAAGCGACCTTGTCTAAACTTCTTAGCTTTTTCATTACCAGCTCTCCTACCTCTCGGCTAGAAACCTCCGTCCCGTCCCGTCCCCTCAAATCCTTTTCAATATCGGTCACCATCTTGTTAATCATTTCCAAGCTAATGGGTCTTTTTTCACAAGCACGGACAATTCCGGCCAAAAGCTTACCGCGATCAAACTGCTCCCTGCGGCCGTCTTTCTTGACTACAGTTAAATCCACCATTTCAATTCGTTCATAAGTAGTAAATCGTTTAGAGCACCGTAAACATTCTCGGCGACGGCGAATAGTTTCAAAATCTTCCGAGTCCCGAGAATCAACAACAGCGGTTTGGGTTGAAAGACAGTACGGACATTTCATAATTAAAAATTTAAAGAGGCCCCTCAAAATTGACAAGAAATACACAATATATTGTGTATTTCTTGTATTATATCACCAAGATATTGTTCTGTCAAGGGGTTATTTGGCTGATTCTCTCATGGCTAGGGAAATCCGATCAATCGCCAAAACATAGGCCGCTTGCCTTAAATCAATCCTATATTTTTTGCTGATTTCCCAAACATCATTAAATGAAGAGCACATTACCTCTTCCAGTTTGGAAAAGACGTCTTTTTCGAACCAATGTTCATTTTTAAGGTTTTGGTCCCATTCAAAATAACTAACCGTCACCCCACCACCATTGGCTAAAATATCCGGAACGACCACCACCCCTCGATTGTGCAACTCCTCATCTGCTTCGGGAGCCGTCGGCCCGTTCGCTAACTCTAGCACAAGCCTGGCTTTTATCTTATCCACGTTCTCCTTTGTGATCTGGTTTTCTAAAGCCGACGGGATCAAAATGTCAACATCTAGTTCCAGTAAATCTTCGTTTGTTATTTCCTTCGTTCCCACAAACCCAACCACTGACCCGGTTTCTTTTTTATGCCCCATTACCTTATCGTAATCTAGGCCCGCACCAGAAACTATTCCTCCCCTCGAATCGCTTACCGCCACCACTTGGTACTTTTTATCTTCGCCTAAAAGCTTAAACATGTTTCCACCCACGTTACCCAAACCCTGAATCGCCACCTTCAACGTTCCCGAATCCAAACTCACCTTTCCAATCGCTTCATCCAAGACGTATTTTCCCCCCAAAGAGGTCGCGATTCCTCTCCCTTCAGACCCACCGTGATCTAAGCTTTTTCCGGTAATCACGGCCGGTTCAGAATGACCAACAATCTTTTCATACTCATCCACCATCCAATCCATTATTTTAGGATTGGTGTTTACATCAGGCGCGGGAACGTCGACTCTTGAACCGATCACCGCAGCAATCGCTTTGATAAACGCCCTGCTCAAGCTTTCAAGCTCCGCTTCGGATAATCCCTTTGGGTTAACTGTCACACCACCTTTTCCTCCACCGAAAGGAATATTCATCACCGCGCATTTCATGCTCATCCAAAAAGCTAAGGCTTTTACCTCGTTCATGTCCACGGCCTGATGAAATCTGATCCCTCCTTTAAAAGGCCCCCTGGCATCATTGTGCTGAATACGGTACCCGTGAAAAACTTTTACCTCACCACTGTCTAACCTGACCGGAAAACGAACTTCGACTATCCTTTTTGGGTAAGACAAAATTTCAAGTGTCGCTTTATCTAGATTGATAATATTTGCTGCTTTCTCTAGTTGCTTAATTGTTGATTCATAAGGATTAATATTCGTCATGTTTAAACCTTTCTAAATTACTCCATAATTATTTCAAATTTTATACTAGAAATTGAAACTGAGGTCATCCCCAACTTGGGGCTGGCGCTTTTTGCTTTAGGTATCCGTAAACTCCTGCCGCCGCAATCGCCCCCTCTGAGGAAGCGGTTACTAGCTGGCGGAGCCCCGAGGAACCGTTGGTCAAGTCTCCGGCCGCGAAAACACCGGGAACGTTGGTCGAATTATTTTGACCGAGATCGACGTATCCTTTTTCGTCTAATTTCACTCCCAATTGATCTGCAAGTACTGTTCCCGGCACCGCCCCGATCTCGATAAATACACCATCCACCGCTAAAGTCGGTTTATCTTTGTAGGGGACGTCAAGACGAATTTCTTGAACCACCTGAGTCCCTAAAATTTCAATAATGTTAGTATTGAAAATTACTTCGATCTTCGGATTTTTCGAAACACTCTCGATCCAAGTCGGCTCGGCTCTCAATTGACTCCCGCGGTAAATCACGTAAACCTTACCGGCAAATTCTGACAGGTGCAAAGAGGCCGTTAGCGCCGAGTCTCCTCCGCCCACCACCACCACGGTCTTATTTCGAAAGAAGGGGGCATCGCAAGTCGAGCAGTAGCTAATGCCTTTACCCAAAAAATCCTTCTCTCCCGCGATGTCCAGCCGTTTTCTTTGGGAGCCAGTCGCTAAAATTATCGTTTTGGCCTGATAACGGCTTCCTCCAATCGTGGTTAATTCAAAAATCCCATCTACTTTGGCCGCATGAGAAATTTCCTCTTCTTTGATCAACCCCCCTAGTTCTTTGGCGTGGCTAACCAAATGAGCCGCTAAGTCCTGTCCTGCAACGGAAGTAAAACCCGGAAAATTTTCCACGATGTGGGCAGTTGTAATCGTTCCGCCTAAAACTTTGGCGAAAACTAAATGGGTTATTTTATAACGAGACGCGTATATCGAAGCCGATAATCCCGCTCCGCCAGCGCCAATAATTATCAGATCATAAATTTTGTTTTCCTCAGGCATAAAAGTCCTTTCTGCTAATTAAACTTGAGATAATTTTTCTTTAAAATAGTCTACCCAGGGAATAGGCGAGGGGTCTAGTTCGTTCAACATCGCCAAATAAAAACACACGTAACTGCCAAAGGCTAAGGTTTCGAAGGATTGAAGCAGCTTGGAGGAAGCCTGAGGCTTAAATCCCAACACTTCGATCTTATTTCTGGTAATCACGTCTTTTGTCACCTCAAACCTTGTCTTCACTTTCGAAAAATAAAGATCCGAATTGATCATCAGAAAAATCAGATTCTCTGAGTTAGTCAACGGGTGAGATAAACTTTCCATTGAATGGTGATTTAGCTCCGGTATGATCAAATAAGTAGCAAAGTTTTTCGAATTTTCGTGAAGTTGGTTTTGGAAAGTGTGTGTATTACCAGTTAAAAACTCGGATCCGACCAAAATAATGTCTTTTCCGAAAAACTTCTGAGCAATCTGTTTAGCCAAATTACCCGCGGTGGAAACACCAAAGCCGAATTTAGTATTGGCTTCTTCCAAAGTTTGAATTATCCCCGCCACTTCTTCCTGGGCTAAATCGATTAAACCAGCCTTTTGAAACACTCCCAGTTGGGCTAAAACCGAATAACCGATCGCCATCCGGGGTTGGTTGCAAGGATTATATTTAGGCTCGAAAACAAACATGGGGTAGCCGTCCGCGTTAAGGAGCTCGGGGAGCTTTCCACCAACGGCAATACCGACAATCTTGGCCCCTCTTTCTTTCGCATGGGAAAAAGAACTTAAAGTTTCCTCAGTTGTCCCAGAGTAGCTTGAAAGGATCACTAGGGTTTCTTGGTTTACAAACTGTGGTAAGTCGTAACCATTCACGATAGTCAGAGGAATTTTAAGTTGATCAAAATAAAGCCCTTGGATAATTCGAGCACCTAGGGCAGAACCACCCATTCCGGCAACTACCACGTTTCTAATCTGCTGGTAACTCTCGGGAACCTCAAACTTAGAAACATCCTCCCAGGTCTGGCGCACTTGATTCGGTAACTGTTCAACCGAACCTAAAAGATTTGATTTATCTAAAGTCTGCACTGCTTGTTTATCGTCAAGATCAATCATTAATCCTCCACCTCAATCGAACCGGTCGGACAGCTCGCAGAAACATCATGCATATTGCAACAATCCAAGTCTGCTCCTTCTTTAACCTGAGCTTTCCCGTCTTCTCCTAATTCAAAAACTTGTAGGCATAGTGCTTGACACGTTCCGCAGCCACTACAAGTAGTTTTATTGATTGAAACTCTCATTTAAACCTCCAACATTAACAATATACCAGTTCGCATAAATTTTCAATTTTGAAGAAGTTACTCACTTACTCATTTATCCAGCTTATCCCTTAAAAGACCTCCAATGAGATGCTTTTCTAGACGCCATTTCCAACCCATATTGTCATCTCGGCCAACCGGTTCGAGTACCCCCATTCGTTGTCATACCAAGCCATCACCCGTACCAAATCCCCGTCCATAATCATTGTCAGAGGAGCATCAACAATCGCGCTGTGAGGGTCACCGATAAAATCACTTGAAACCAAGGGTTGGTAATTTATTTTCAAAATTCCCTTCATTTCTTTCGCAGCGGCTTTTTCGAACGCGGCTAACAGATTCTTCATCTCCACCTTCTTCTTTAGCTGGACGACGTAATCTAAAATCGAAACGTCTGCCACCGGTACCCTCAGGGCCAAGCCGTCCATTTTTCCTTTCAGCTCTGGAATCGCTTCCACGACCGATTTGGTCGCTCCAGAAGTATGGGGGATGATGTTGATAGTCGCCGCCCGAGCTGCCCGCCGTTCTTTAGCGGGTAGATCTAAAATATTTTGGGAATTGGTAAAAGCGTGAACGGTGTTCATAAAAGACCTTTTTACGCCGAATTTATCATTCATCACCTTGGCAATCGGGGCGAGACAGTTGGTCGTACAGGAACCATTCGAGATAATATGGTGCTTATCTGGATTATACTCCTTATGGTTTACCCCTAGAACCAAAGTCGCGTCAGGATCTTTGGCGGGGGCTGAAATAACCACCTTTTTACTTCCAGCGACCAAGTGACTGCTAGCCTTTTCACGATCAGTAAATCGTCCGGTAGATTCTATCACCACGTCCACTTCCAAACTTTTCCAGGGTAAAGAGAGGGGATCTTTTTCGGCAAAAACGGGAATCTTTTTACTTCCCACTACCAAAGCTTTATCGCTGGATTTAATGTTTAAGTTAGATTCCCCATAAACAGAATCATGCTTTAGAAGGTAGGCAAGCATTTCCGGCTCGGTCAGATCATTAATGGCGACAATCAGGACGTTGCGATTTTCCAGGAGGACTTTGGCCGCCTGCCGCCCGATCCGGCCAAAACCATTGATGGCAACTTTTAACATAAGGCAGACCCCCTTGGGTTTTATTGTACCACAACTTAAAGCTTGTCGGCCAACCAAAAAGCCGTTCGTTTCTTGCTAAAAAAATCTTTTTAGTGTAATCTCGTAGCGTCTTAAGAAGGAGGCTATCTAGATCAGAGGGTAGATTTAAGTCATTGAGAAGAGGGCAAAAAAGTTTCTTCCAAAAGTTAACGTCTCGGAGCATCCAATTCTCCCTTGTTCCTGCTTTCATCCTCAACTTTGTTTCATCCGTGGTAGGAATTACCCCTTTAGAAGCGGCACCCGCAAATAAGGGGGCTAGTCTCGTGCCTAAAGATATCCAACAAATCCAAACCAATGCCCCGATTATTGCAAAGGAAAAACCAAGTCAACCTTCGCAACCCGTAAACCCAACAAAACAGGAAAGTCTTAAGAGAGAGGTCTTTGGCTTTCTTCCCTATTGGAAATTAGATCAAGCGTCAAACCTCCATTACAACCTCCTTTCGACCATTGCTTATTTTGGTGTCACAGCTGATGACAATGGGGGAATTGTCGAAGAAGACCCTGGTTTTACCGGATGGGTTTCTCCGACGATGGAAACCGTCCGTCAAAAAGCCCGGGAGAATAATGTCCGCATCGTTCTGACCCTAGAGGCGATGACTAATAATCGCATCGAAAATATTTTAAACGACCCAGCCACTCGAACCAGACTCATTAACCGTACTGTAGCCGAAGTAAATTCTAAAGGAGGAGGGGGAATTAACCTCGATTTTGAATATGTTGGTGATCCGGGGCCGATCGTCCGAAAGGAATTTACCGATTTCACCAAAGAAATGGCGGACGCCCTACATCGGGAAATCCCAGGTTCGGAAATTTCCGTGGACGTTTATGCGGGAGGAAGCCATCCTTCAACGCTCTATGATGTCTCAGCGCTCACCCCATCGATCGATAAAATTTTCATTATGGGCTATGACTTCTACAGCCCAGGGTCAGACAATGCAGGACCAGTCGCTCCTCTTTACGGAGCCCAAGAAGGTAAATATTACCTTGACGTCGCGACTGCCGTTGATGAGTTCCTAAAGGTTGCTCCAGCAGAAAAAATTATTTTAGGCGTACCGTATTATGGCTGGGATTGGCCGGTTTACGATGGAAAAGATCCAAGGAGTGCCAAATCGTGGGGTGGCACGGAAATGAAAACTTACGCTCTTACTCAAGAAGATTCAGACAATAACGACGGCTCTCGAAATTGGGACGATCTGGCCAAAGAACCATGGTATTGGTGGTGGAATCCTACAAACGAGACCTGGCATCAAGTTTGGTACGAAGATGCCGCTTCCCTAGGCTTCAAATACGATTTTATTAATCAAAAAAACTTAGGCGGTGCGGGCATCTGGGCTCTCGGGTACGACCAAAACCGTCCAGAACTCTGGGATCTTTTAAAAAACAAGTTTTTTGGATAAACCTAAAACAAAAAAGAGAAACCGACCTGCCCTTAGACAAATCGGTTTGACCCGAGCAAAAAAATATTAGGTTTCCTTCACTTTCATCCGTTAAGGATCATTTGAGCAATTTCCTCTCCAAATGTCTTTACTCTCATCTGATGTACCGCGTCATCATTTAGGTAACAATCCAGCGGAATAATGGGGTTGTAATAGATAACCTCGCGATTCACCCCAGTAACCATCTTAATAGCTATAGTGGGCCCGATGAAAGGAAAGATGGAGTAGTCGATCACAATACTACGGAAATCGTCAACCCTTCGGAGAATTCCCTCTGTTAGATTGATCTCGCCTTTTTCTGCATACCACACTATTACCTTATTTCCGACATTCTTTTGCAGATCCCCCATGCCATTCGTTTTATCCAAGCTTTCTTCTCCCCTTCCGTTTTTTGTAATTGTACAACTTATCTCAAATTCTTCCAAGTTTTGACAAACATCTCCCAATTTCTATCCCCTCTTTACTCAAAGGATTTATTCCGTAAGAAACTTAACTCCACCTCTGTTAAATGACGGCCTTTCATAACGGGTACGTGTTTTTCTGACCCCCGCGGTATTTTTCCTTCCTTTTTATCTTCTTCCCACACTAAGAAGTTTGGGTTGTGGTAAAGAAGATTCCCATCTTCCCCTACGATTAGTTTAATGAGGATTTCCGGAGAAACAAAGGGGATTTCCTGGCCCTTTTTCAGACTAACTCCTTTTTGGTTTTCTACGCTCTTTAAGACACCCTCAACAGATCGAAAGCTACCATCGATAACATCGCAAACAACAACTTTAACCTTTCTGTTAATACTCTCTTTTAATCCTGCTAGGTTGATCATTCAGGCTCTCCTTTATGTAAACGCGTAACCTCTCTTCCGAGGCCCACATTATACCAAGTCGCCTTCAAAAAATAAAACCGACCCAGTTAGTGAGTCGGTTCTACGACTTTCGGCCTCTGCTGATTCGCATTCCCCCGAAGCTTTTCCGAACAATCCTTCCGCCAAAGCATATACCTATTACAACTTTCTTCATCACCTAAAGATGCGGCAGTCAAAGCAGCCTGATAACAAGTATCGATCATCACTCGTAGCTCGTCCGGATTCCCTCTCTTTAGTATCTCCCTAAAGGACTCTTCCTGCTGATTAAAAAGCCTTTCTTTCTCCCTTGTATTTTCTAAGTTTAGAAAAGTGATTTCTAAAATCAGAAACACAAGAGCCCCAGCCGCCAGGGGAAGAAGAGCCTTAAGAAAAACCCACATCCAAGGGATCTCAAAAAGCCAGCATAACAAAGCTCCCGTGAATGTTAGGTACAGAAGTACTATGGTAAATCTAAAGCATAAAAAGAAGTCCCTCGAATTCAATTTCTCTCCCTCCTACAACTCATCTTCTTCTCCTCGATTTTTGCAAACATTATATCATATTGCAGCTTACACAACACTGTATCATTCATTCTTCCCTAGATGTCAAATCTACAAAAGAAAACGACCTTAAGGGAGTAAGGTCGTTTTGCAAAAGGCCAGCTCTGGGGCTAGTGGATTGTCCTTGTTCCCTCCGGAACCATGCGCTCTTCAGCCAGACAGAAACAAGCAACCTCTCTAGAAGTTTCGAGGCTCTGGAGGAAACTCTTATAGATAAAGACATTGTTTAATTCCATGAGTTTCAATAAGTAGAGAACTAATTTAACCAGCCTATTGTTGGCTCTAATTCAGCCTCTTCAATGAAACCGCAAGCAAGCTCTCTTCGAGCTATCCGACAGGTTTCTTCGTCTTGTCCTGAATAAAAGTAGTTAAAAACTAACAGAATAAATTTTTTTCAAGCCAAAAAGAAGATCGGCCGCAGGCAGGTTATCCTTCACGGTCGATCTTCTTTTTAATTTCTTAAACGCTATTTTTTCTTTTTAACGGCTAATTTCTTAGCGGTTGTCGTCCCCCAGCGCGCTTTACTTCCCTTTCGGCCGATTTCTGAATAGTAAGCCATTCCACGTTCCCGTTTCACTTTTCGGCCACCTTTTTGCCCTGCTTCAGCCATCGTCATCTTTCCTTTTGCCTTAGTCATCACTTTAGGCATTCGTTCGTCACCTCCTCCTTATTATTATGATCGAAGTATGACAAGGATGAAAAGGAAAGGCAAGAAAGACCCGACCCCCCAGTCTTTCGCTAAACTCCAGCGGATAAAAGGCTAATCGCATTTGTTTGACGGTTTTTCACTGTCGTAGGTAGCTCTAAATGATAAACCTCTGACGGAATAATCCCGCATCCCCCATATTTGCGCAAAAGTAAATTTTGGACATAAACCTCTTCCCCTGCATGTTCAGAAGGAAGCTTTGGCCAAAAGGAAAAACCTCCAACATCAACCAACTTTTCCCGATCATACATAACGCAAGCTCCAATCCAAGCGATTTTATACCTCCTAACCTTTTGGGAGGGAAAACTTTGTTGGAGGTGGTAAAGATTCGCAGCATTATGGAGCTTGTGCCTTTGCCAAACAGGGGAATCCGGATCAATAATCTCCGGGGAGACTTTTCTTGTCCAAAATTCCACCGCTTGCTCCCTTAGACGGACGTCGTCTAAGTGGCTTAAGCCAACCGGGGCGCAACCGACAAAACCGCATTTTTCCTGTTTCAACGCTCGATGCATTCGAGCGATGACTTTCGGCTCCAAAATCAAGTCATCGTCAAGATATAAAACGTAAGGCGAGGCGGCCTGGGACAGTAAAAAATCCCTTTGCTCGGCCATTCCTTTAGAAGGAAAGTGTTTGAAAACTTTTACCTGCTTTCCCTTAGATTTAAAGAAACGGAATAAAGTTTGAAATTCCATGTCGTTTAAGTAACCTCTTTCTTTAGTCTGGTCAGAAATGACTAAATCAAAATCTTGAAAGGTTTGGCCGACTAAAGAAGTTAAGGTAACTGCAAGGGAAGTTTTTCGGCTGAAAGTGGGAATAAGAATGTCTAATTTAGTCATTAGCCAAGGCCTCTGCAGCGTTTATCACCTCTTCTGGATCAACTTTTTGAAGACAATCATTGTGCCCAAGAGGGCAAAGGCTCTTCAGGCAATTTTTACAAGGAACCTCGTGGTTAAGAATTTTTGAGTCATTCCCCCAAGGAGTATGCTGGTTATTGATCAAAGCATAAAGGACTACCGTAGGAGTTTTCATAGCCGCCGCCAGATGTGACGGACCAGTATTGTTACCGATATAAAGCTGGGTTAAACGCAGCACCTCCGCTAACTCCTGGATGTTTAGTTTTCCCGACAAAGAAAAACTCTTGTTTTGCATCTGGCTCTGAATTTTGTTTACTAAACCATCCTCGTCTTTCTTGCCTGTAAAGACTACTTGCCAACCAAACCTATCAATCAAGCCATCTGCCACCTGGGCATATTTTTCCCAGGGGTAAGTCCGAGACGGAGCCGTGCAACCTGGATGGATCACTACCCAGGGTTTTTTTAAATCCAATTTTAGTCGGCTCAACTTCTGTCGAGCTGATTTTTTGAATTCCTCTTGAACCTCAAAGACCAAACCAACGTCTTGAGTCCCAAACCCAATAGAAGAAACTAAATTCAGTTGCCTTTGCACTTCATGCATTACGAACTCTTTCGGTTCTTTATCTTTTACCCAGTCGGTCAGGAGCAAGTAAGGGTTTTCATGGCAGTAGGCCAAACGTTTTGGAATATCCCCCAGGTAACACATCAGGGCCGCCGGCAAGGGGCTTTGGCTATAAACGGTAAAGATAACTGCTGCGTCGAAGTGATGATTTCTTAACTCTTCAATCAGCTGCAATTCCCGGTTTGGGTCTTCAACTACATTTGGCCACTTGATCCAGGGGGCTTGGTATGCCCAAATCCCATCAAGATCAGGGTTGTATTCCACGGCAGATAAGCCGGAGGGAGAAGTTAAAAGAGTTATTTTTGCCTCTGGCAGTCCCTGTCTAAGGGCATGGATTGCTGGGGTGGTCATCAAAACGTCACCCAGGCTATCTAAACGCAGGCAAAGAAGATTTTTAACTTCCCGCCAACCGCTGTGTTCGTGAACGCCCATAAAGCACCTCCTTAGCCAGTTCAAACTTTTTAATCGCTTTCAAAACCGTCAGTTTTTCTTTCTTCGTTCCCAATTTTGCCAATAGTTCTTCTGCAGTAACAAATGAAGTCCCTTGCTTTTTGATCACAATCGAGGCTGATGTTGACGCTAATTTTGCGGCTGATGCCAAGTCCAAACCAACCCCTAGGCTCAGAGCAAGGGCGGCTGTAAAGGTATCTCCCGCCCCAACCACTTGTGGATGATCGACTCTTTCCGCCTCGATCCGGCGAGGTTCTTCTCCTTGAGTTAGGGCAATCACCCCATCAGAATCTATGGTTACCAAAGCTTGCTTTGTCTTTAAATGATAAAAGAGCTGCCTTCCATACTTCTTAACTTGGGCAACCCGATCAACCATCTGCTCTGTCTCTTCGAAGAACAGTAATTTTGCTAATTCAGAATAACTTGGCGTCACTGCCTCTATTTCTAATTCTTTATATTTAGATAATTTCTTGGCGTCAACCACAATCAGTTTTGGGTATCTTTTTTGTAAATTTTTTAGCTTGCCTAAAACTCTCTTAGTCAAGATTCCATAATCATAGTCAGAAATTACCACAACATCTACCGAGGGGAAAATTTCGACGATTTTGGCCGTAAGTTTTTCCTCTAAGCTGAAATTAATATCCTCAATCGAGCCTTCATCCACCCTCACCACGCAAACCTCATCCGCCAAAATTCTGGCTTTATTTAAAGTTTTCCTTTTTTCGCTTGCCAAAAGGTTAACGGAAACTCCGAGGGAAAGAAGTAAATCATTTAAAATTTTTTCCTCTTGGTCGTTGCCAGTAACAGATATCAGAGTCGTTTCCGCCCCTAGGTTAGCTAAATTTACCGCCGTGTTGGCCGCCCCGCCGGGGACAAAGTTTTTCTTATCCACGTTCACCACCGGCACGGGCGCTTCTCGGCAAAGCCGAATCGCCCGCCCGTCAAAATAACCATCCAGGATCGCTTCCCCGATCACCAAGACCTTCAATTTCCTGAAATTATCAATCGCTTTAGCTATTTCCACTTATACGTCTCCTTGGTCTAACCCGGTACCCATCATCAAAGATGCAGCAATTTTTGCCACCTTGCGGTCGTCCGAAGGATTAACCATTCCACTTACCCCCAACGCCCCGATAACCTGCCCATTCTGATCTTTGATCGGGTAGCCACCACCAACGGACGTAAAACGTTTGTTGGTAAACTGAAGCAAGGAAAGTTTTGCCTTGGCTAACCTTTCTTCAATTCCTTCCGTTTCCAAACCGAACAAAGCGGCGGTATAAGCCTTATTTTGGGAAAGGGTTGTCCCAATCCCGTTAACGCCATCCATTCGGCTAAACATAATTAAGCTTCCTGATTCATCGACTACGGCCACAGCCACCGGCGTTTTCACCGAAACTAACTTATTATCCATAGCCGCCTCAATCAAAATTTCCGCTTCCTTCAAGGATAAAGATCTTTTTTCTAACATCACTACCTCCTAAAGTTTGAAATTATCTCTACGGCTTTGGTTAGATTTTTTGCCTTATAATCCGGCTGGCGAAATTTCCCTTTCCTCCACTCTCTTTCGTTTCCCGCATCAAGAAAAATAGTCCGGCAACCCGCTCTCTTTCCCGCTTCCACATCGTCTAAAACGTCCCCTATCACCCATGAATTCTTTAGGTCGAGTTGATATTTTTCTCTCGCTTCCAAAATCATTCCAGGTTTTGGTTTTCGACAAGCGCAATCTTTGACAAATTTCTTCACTTTTCCAGAAGTCTTATGGGGACAAAAATAAAAGTCATCTAAACTTTTCAATTTTTCCATAAACCACTCACGGACCTTCTCCATTTCCTGGATGGTAAAATACCCCAAGGCGATTCCGCCCTGGTTAGAAACCACAATTAGCTTAAATCCCAAACCTTTTAAAGCTCTTAAAGCTTCCCGGGTAGAATCGGGTACTTTGACTTTATTTAGGTCGACGTTATATGGAATGTTTTCCACTAACGTTCCGTCTTTATCTAAAAAAACTGCCTTTTCCGTCGGTTTTCCTCCTAAGGCCAAGAGGTCTCGTTGATTGGGCAGATCAAAAGTTCATTAATTGCGGTTTCCACGGGCAAGGATAAAACGTGAACTATCGTGTGGGCGACGTTTTTAGGGTCTTGCAAAGTAGAGACGTCAATATCCGGAAAGCGGTCCAGCAAAAAAGGAGTCTTCATCCCCCCGGTCACGATTGCCGTGGCTTTGATGTGGTACGGCCGCCCTTCCACCCCTAGAGCGTGGGTAAAACCAAGCAATCCCCATTTGCTAGCGTGGTAGGCTGAAGCGTTGGCCCAAGCCCGTTTTGCTGCGGTAGAAGTAATGTTGACGATGTGGCCCGAATTTTGTTTCTTCATTAGCGGGAAAACTTCCTTGGTAAAAATAAAGGGGGCTCTCAAGTTTACCCCCATAACCTTATCCCAATTCCTCGTTTCCATTTCAGTTAAGGGAAGGGTAAAATCAGTCCCAGCGTTATTTATTAAGATATCAACCCGGCCAAAATCGCTATCGACTTCGGCAACCGCCTTTTTGATTTGTTCTTCCTCGGTAACGTCTGCTATGATTCCTCTTGCCTTAAGTCCCGCTTGCTTCAAACCTGTTACCGTTTGGTCCAGTTCATCTAAAATGTCCACTAAAACCACGATCGCTCCCGCTTTGGCCAAAGCCCAAGATGTGGCTTTTCCCAAACCCCTGGCTCCTCCCGTCACCAAGGCAACTTTATCTTTCAAGTCAGTCATCTTTTCCTCCTTCTAAAACTCCAGGGCTTGCACTCTTCCTTCTGCCTGAAGAGAAGTAAACTGTTGACCAATTAAAAGCACCTGGGTCTTCTTTTTTAGTCACAACCTCAATTTGCCGAATTATCTTTTCGTAAACAGAGGCCATCATCAAGGCTACTGTCGGCCAGGTAAACCTTCGGTAAACATTTTTTAAGGCGTTTTTAGAAAACCTTTCTTGTAAATTTTCATTTGTTAAAAGAGTGGTCAGCTTCTCAGCTAAAATAAAAGGCTCCTCGGGAGGAACTAAAAAACCAGTGACGTTATTTTTAACCGTAAACTTTATTCCTCCGACTTCTGAGCCAATCACTGGCTTGCCACAGGCCATCGCTTCAAGAACAGTCAACCCGAATGGCTCATACCAGGGAGTAGAAACGAAAACGTCGGAAGCGCAATAATACTGGCGAAGCTCCGCCCCGTGGCGCCGTCCGATAAAAGTCACATTTTCCTCTAACCCTAAAGATTTTGCTAACTCGGTCAAACGACCTATTTCAGGCGTCCTCTTCGGGTCGGGCTTGTCGCTTTCCCCGCCAACTACGACTAACCGCACGGGAAAATCTTTTTGCCTGGTTAACTGAGCCATCGCTGAGATAACACTGGCGACCCCTTTTCGCGGCACCATTCTTCCAAGCTGCAAAATAATTTTTTCTTGCAAATCCAAACCCAATTTCCGTCGGGCCCAAACTTTAGAAAGGGGGTAAAAAGTTTTGATATCCACTCCCGCCGGGATAACTTCGATCTTTTCGTCTTGAGCCCCATACAGATTGATGAGATCTTCTTTATCTTGAGGACATTCGGCAATAATCTTGTCCGCTTCTTTCATGACCAAGTATTCGATCGAAACTCTTTCCTTTGGCGACGTATCCGCTTCTTTTTGGTACAACTTCTTGATTTTCCCTAAAGCGTGAAAAGTAACCACGAAAGGAATGCCCAAAATCTTTTTTATTTCCACAGCGACCAATCCTGACATCCAAAAATTGGCGTGGATGAGGTCATAAGAAATCTTCTCCTTTTGGTAAAAGTTTAGGAAGCTGCTTAAAAAATCGCTCATGTAAGGCAGAAGAAAATCTTTTTTGAGGGTAATCAATGGACCAGCTTTGAGGTTAATAATCCTAATTCCCTTAACCCAGCTAAAAATCTCGGGCTCTTCCGCGCTGACCCGGCGAGTAAAAACGTCAACTTCAAAGCCTAACCGAGCTAACTCCAAACTCAACTTATTCACATAGACGTTTTGGCCACCAAAGTCTTCCCCTCCAAGAACCGCAATCGGAGAGGCGTGTTCGCTAATCAAAGCGATTTGTCTTTTCATAGATTCCTCACTTCCTCAAAGGCTTTATTCCAGTTTTTAACAAACCTGTCTATCCCAAATTTAACCAAAGCTGTTTCTCGCCCCTTCTGGCCTATTTTCTTTGCCTCCTCTGGATAACCCAATAAAAACCTTATTTTTCCTATCAAAAAATCTAAATCGTTTGAAACAAATCCGGAAACGTTATTTTCAACTACCGAAGCGACTTCCGTCGTCGCCAAAGCCACCACCGGCAAACCTACCATCATCGCTTCAATTAAAGACAAAGGCAAACTGGTATAGCGGATCGGGTTAAAGAAAAAACGGTACAAGGCAAGCTCTCCGAAAAGCGCCCGATGGGGAATATCTCCTCTTCCTCCTAATTCTTCTGATCGCATTCCGATCAAATCTAGGGGAACTTTTTCTTTCGCCTTTTGCCAAATGTCGTAACCAGCAATCCGGTCTCTTCTTTGAATCTCGTTGACGACGACCACCCCTTTGGCTAAATTACCGCGGAAAGTGACGGACGGATCGGGCAAGCCATGCTCAATCACCAAAGTCTGAGTCTTACCGCTATTCCACATTAGGTTGTTAAAATGCGTCACGTGGACTAACAAAATCTTTGGATCGTCAATTAAGTGTTTGGTATCAGTGGGATGTTCACGAGGAGTATTGTGTTCCAAATAAATCTTAGGAAGTTTCCGCTGCTTTTCGGACAAAATTTCGTATTGGTCTATTAAGAAATTCTTTGGAGATTGAAATATGATTAAATCTAGCTTTAAGTTTTTTACTTCTTCAGCGGGAACTTCAAAAACATTTTTTCCCCAATCAAAAGTTTCCCCTAAGCCTTGATAACCAGAAGACCTCTCCTGCTTAATGGGTAAATAAAAATCATGGGGAGCGCATGACAAATAATTTAAGTAACTACCATGAATATGCCAAATTAGGATTTTTAGCCTTTTCATTTGCCACTTCCTTCAAAAGTGATTCCGCCAACTCAAAAACCTCATCCACCTGGATCGCTTTTAAACATTCAAAATTACCGCTGGGACAATCAAAGTAAGGACAAGGGTTGCAGGAAACCTTCTTCCGAATGATTTTATGGTTCGCCTCATCCAAAGGCGCCCATCGCCTCGGATCTGCGCCACCAAAAATCGTGACGCTTTTGGTTCCGAGGGCGTAAGCAATATGGGCCGGACCGGTGTCGTTAGTAATTAAAAGGGAAAGTTTTTCGAATAGGGCAGCCAAACTACCAAGAGTTGTTTTTCCGGCGAGATTAACCGCTTTTTCTTTCATTGCCGTTTGTATTTGGTTTACCAAACCTTCTTCTTGAGGCCCGCCGGTCAAAATCAATTGAACGCCAAGTCTACCCACCATTTCATCGGCAAGCTGGGTAAAGCTCAAAGGATTCCATCTTCGAGTGGGCGCCTTTGAGCCGGGATGAAAGGCAACCAATTTCTTGCCAACGGGAAACCGATAGGCTTTCTCCAGTCTAAGAAGTGCTTCTTTGTCTTCCTTAGTAATAGGAAAATCTACTGCCACATCATCTGAGTCGATCCCAATCACCTTTAGTACTTTCAAGTTCCTGATAATTTCATGGTCATCCTGGTTATTAGGAAGGGCAAAATCCAAACCGGGGTTAGCAAAACCTCGGCGGTAATAACCAGCGGTTAATTTTGCCCCTAATAAAACGGTAAAAGGACTGCTCATAATCCCGTCTCCGTGAAGTTGGATCGCTAAGTCAAAATCCTCTTTTTGCGCCCCAGCCAAAAACTTCACGATTTCCTTAGGTTTCACCCGACCATCGTCCATTCCTGGGTAGCCGGGAAATTCCAAAAAACGGTCGAGATAATGGGAGTAGCGCTGGACAAATTCTTTTGCCCATGGCATACAAACCAGAGTAATTTCAGCCTGAGGAAAGGCATTTCGCACAGCTCGAAAAGCCGGTACGGCACAGAGAAGATCACCTATGTGTAAAGCGCGCACGATGGCAATGCGTTGCGGATTGAGGGGCAGTTTTGAGAATTGAGTGGAAGTTAAATCCATACTTATCCTCTCGACTAGCCCTCGCTATATTTACAATATTGATATACTTTAATGTATAAGTATTATTGCATAGTTTAGAAGGAGTTGTCAACTTTTAGAAACTACTTTCCCCTTATCGGCCTGTTTTAACCGAGCAACTGATCTTTGAAAGGTAGAAAAGAACTAGCAATGGGGCAATCCCTACTAAAAGTAGGATAAATCGGGAAGCGGCTGGGTCAGAAACCAAAGAACTAAACCAGATAAAGAGCGCCAGGACTAAAGATCTCCCCAAGGCAGTAAAGATTTCATTGTTAACCAGATATTCATAACGTAAATGAGCTGCCTCTCGGTCAGCATCAATCGCCAAAAGGGTCATCGGGCTAGTCGAGTTTGTAAATAGCGGCATACCGATACTACGGATCAAATTAAAGATGAAAAGGGCCGTCACGGAAAGCGAAATCGGCAGTAAAATACTCGACAGCACCAGTAGTACGGCACCAGAAAAAGCGTACGTTACTCTCGTTGCTGGCTTGATTTTCCGGGTGATGAAGAAATTGGTCAGCAGCGAAAGCAGACCCAAAATTCCGGCAAAACCCCCGACGCTGATTTCATTTTTTAAAATGAAAAAAGTCAAAATTCCAACTAGAAAACCAAAGATTCCTCCAGAAAAACCTTGGATAAATGAGGCTTTTTGTACGTTGACCCAGTTTTTATTTCTTTGATGAAGCCGCCAGATTTGTTTTAAACGAAAGCTATTTTTCTTTTTAGTTCTTAACTTATCGGAAATAACTAAAGCGACTAAGAATAAAACAATAGTGAAGGCAAAAATGAGGTAATAACCTAAATTGGCTAACCGGCCATTGAAAACCATCAAGAATCCAGCCAAAAACGGGGCAAAAACTCCAAAGACGGTGTTTAAAATGCCATTCACTCCAAAGTAAACGTCCCGGTTTTTATCATGGGTAAAATCGTAAGTCAATAAATTGTAACTCGACCAGAAAAGGGCCTCCCCTCCCCCTCTAATAAAGCCAAAAAGAATCAGGTAAGAATTGCTATGGCTGCCTAAGAACAAAAGCCATAAGTAAAAAGTGGCTAAGATGGCCAAGCCGACTTTGATGGAGATCGTGATGTGGAATTTTTTCAATAAATAACCGTTTAGGACAAAGAAAAGCGGGATCGACACAGCCCAGGCGATATTATGCAGGGCAATGGAAGTCAAACTTTGGGTTTCTTTCCAAAGGAAAATGTTTAAGAAGGTCCCGGAGAGCGTCGCGGCGAACGTGAAAATAACCTGAATCGCAACTGCTTTCTTGGCTTCTCCTGATAAAGTACTAAATTTAACTAGTCTCTCGACAAAACCATTCAGGCGGATCTGAAAAGATCGCCACATAACCCTCTAATCTAACCTCTTTCGTCTTAAAGTTTAAGGACAAAAAAAGACCCTTAACCTTGGGTCTGAACTACTGTTAGCTCCTTGATCTCCCATGGATTTTTATAGCCATGAAAAACTGCCCTCAATACATTGCCGTATCATATAAATTTACTTTTGAGAGGTCAACAAGCAACCTTAACTTTTGCTATTTAACCGTTACCTTTCCCTCCACGTCCGGATGGATCGCGCAGTGGTAAGTATATTCCCCCGCCTCTTCAAAAAGGTAACTCCAACTTTGGTTTTTCTTCAGATTATTACTGCCAAAAATGTTACTGATCAAACGATGTTCTTCTGAATCTACGTTCGTCCAAACCACCCGAGTTCCTTTATTCACCGTCAGATCAGCTGGTTTTAGGGAATCGGCGGTAATCTCCACGTCGGCTTTATTAATTGAATCCGGCGAGGGCACTCCGGCTCGGTTAATCTGTTGATTTGAATTATCCCTTAACAGGAGAAAGGCTAAGGTAACGGCAGCACTCAAAGCCACTAGGCCAATCGTTAATAGTTTCAAGTTATCACCTCCTCTATTTAAAAAATATAGGCTCTAAAAAATAAACCAATAAAATATCCGCAAGCAAATGTGATAAATAAGGGTAAAGGAGACTTTTAGTTCGATAGTAAAAGAAAGACCAAACTAAGCCAGCGAAAAAGGCCAAAATAAACATTGTTGGGGAAAGCCAAAGGGGTTTATTAAAAAGGCCAAAAAGAAGAAAATGATACGACCAAAATAGGAAAGAAAAGTATCCCGCTACGATCGCCTTAACCCCCACCCAATGTTCGTTAAAAGCCTTCAGAAGCACACCTCGCCAATAAATTTCTTCTATTAATGGGCTAAACAAAAGAAAGGGGGAGATCAGTAGAGTAAACAGGATCAGCGTCGGATTAAACCGTCCGGTTAAGCTGATCAAAAGAAAAGAAACCGCAAACTGAAAAATTAGTAAGATCCGTAGGCTCCGAAAAGGTTTATCTGGAAAACTTAAACCAAATTCCCGATAAACGCTGAAAGAAAGTTTCCTTTTAATTACAATCGGAGAAAAAACCGCCCAGATCGCGTAGAATAAGAGCGGCGGAAAAAGACCGGAGATTTGAAAAAAGACCATTCCGGCAATCAAACCTAGAGGGGAAAGAAGGATTAAAATTTGGTTTTTTAAACTTCCATAATTAACCATAACTTACCTTTTCTAAAAACTTTAGGTTAAACTGTTCCAATCGTCAGCAATGAACCAAGAGATAGGAAATCTCGGATCTGGTATCCCACTTTTTCCTCCCTGGTCACCACCTGCTTTATTCTTGTCTCCTATTAAGGATCGTCTGAAACTAGACATATGAGAAAAATTTTTCCTAAGGTGGTCAGAAAGATCGCGGTTTTGCGGGCGGGAGTGCTGGGAGACTTTTTGATCTGCACCCCGGCTCTAAAAGCCCTCCGACAGGCTTTTCCAAACGCCAAAATTATCCTTCTTGCTCGTCCCAACTTGGTCAGTTTCATTCAAGACCGATATCCCTACATCCACCAAGTCATAGGAATCCCTTTTTATCCCGGGATCCTCAACCTAATGAAAGAATATGATCCAAGAGAAACGGAAAAGTTTTTTAAAATTATGGAAAAGGAGGGCTTTGACTTGGCGATTCAGATGCATGGCGGAGGGAAATATTCCAATCCCTTCGTGAAAAAACTAGGAGCAAAATTTACTTTAGGAGCTAAGGCCGTAGACGCAAAAGACTCATTAGATCTTAATCTTCATTATGAGCTTTATCAAAACGAAGTCATCCGAAATTTAGAAATGCTTTCCCTAATCGGAATAAAAACTGCCGACTTCCAAACAGAAGCTTTTGTTTTAGAGAAAGACAAAAAAGAATTAGTCCAAGCTTTAGGTCAAGCCGAATTTGGAAGATACTTAGTTATCCACGCCACGGCCACGGATCCCCGGCGTTATTGGCCGGTGGAAAACTTTGCCCAGGTCGCTGACAACTTAAATCGGGAGTTTGGTTTAAAAACCGTTTTGGTTGGCACTAAGGAAGAAGGAAAAACTGTCAAGAAAGTGGAAAAAGCGATGGAAACTCCCGCCATCAACCTTTGTGGTCTGACAACGCTTGGCGTGCTCACGGCTCTACTCAGCCGAGCTTCTTTAGTAATCGCCAACGACAGCGGCCCAAGCCACCTTGCCGTAGCGCTCAAAATCCCCACTGTCACTATTTTCTGGGTCGGCAATATGATCACCTGGTCCCCTTTCTTTCGCCAAAATCACCGTCCGGTTATCTCCTGGCAAGTCCTTTGTCCCACTTGCAACCAATCCAAGTGTCACCACAAAACCTCTTTCGTGAAAAATGTCCCCCTCGAAGAAGTTATAAATCAAGCCCGAGATCTCCTTTCTCGAAAGTCATCCGAGCCTTAAAGTTGACAGCCACCAAAGCATTTGAACTTTCATTCTTTTGATCTGGGCAGTAAGGCTTTTTGTCCTCGGAAACCTTCCAGCCCATACCGCCGTTCAGACACCTGGCGGAGAGACTCTTGAAATTCCTTTTTAAGATTTTACTGGCTAGACCCTTTTTTGGGAATAGCCTACGTGTTCCTCGTAGTAAAATTCCTGACTAGTGCGATAAATAGGGTAAAGGGTAGCGTAGTCTTGTCGTAAGTTTGGCGTTGGTCGTCATCGTAGGCCTTTGCCTATTCTTCTTCAAGGTTTACCACAAGGAAGAGCTGGCTTTCTTCTGGTATACCGGAGTCGGTCTTGTTATAACCGGGCTAGAATTTCTCATTGGAGTAGTTTTTTTCAACGGACTTGCCGGAATGCTATCTGGCTTAATACTACTCGTCATCAATCTTTCGGCCGCGGCAGTTACCTTAGGTCTTGTCTTTGCTTTCTGGTTCCTTGCTAAAGGGGCAAAACGTCTTTTCTCTTGGGAGCTTTGGCGCGAATTGGGAACATGGCTAATTGCCGGCGATAAAGCAGTAGTTCGAAAAAACGAAAGTTAAACCTTGGAGAATTATTGATTAGTAATCCAGAAATTGAATTCTTTTCCAGCGGGACAAGAGTCGACGTTAAACTTTATATCAGTGTACGTGCCGCCATATATTTCACCCATGTCATAACGAATTAGCTTTTCTTTTGTCGCGTCTGGATCAGTCGTGTCTTCCAGGTTAGTAGCAGCTACGTACCCCTTGTCAGGAATGAGATAAATAAAGTAAGGTTTACCAGAAGGGTCAGTGGGAACAGAACTTAAGAAATCAGGCACCAAATCCTGCTTTAACCGGGTCGCATCGCACCATTGGTAACCTTCCTTGGAAAAGGCGGGGTAGGTTTTATTTTTCTTATAATATTTCTCCAAAGCGGTGCCGATTTCTTTCAAGTCTTTCTTTCTTTGGCTATCATTTTTATTAGAAGCTTTAGCAAGAGCGGTTTGGGAACCTTGAGTTTCCTGGTCCGCGCTAGAATCCGGTGAGAAACTTTGCTGGCTAAGAAGGAAACTAGTGCCGGAAAAACCTAGCGTCACAATGATCAAGGCGAAAATAAAAAGTAAAAGCCATTTCTTTCCAGAAAAACCAGCGGGAGCTTCGTAATCGATTGTCTTTTCCAAAAAAGCATTTGTCGCGATCCCGCTTTGGGGAGGAATACTTTCGGCGGGAGGAGAAACTTCCGAGGTTTGATTTTGGGCAACTAAATCATCCATCTTTTACCTACCGACCAAATTATATTCCCTTAAAACAAAAAAGTAAAGGATGGCAAGTAATTGAATCTTTCTTGATTCTGACCTTTTTTGAGCCTAAGTTTTAATTAATTAAATCCTGAAAGGAGGTGTTTAAAATGGCTTTTGATGGGGAAAAAATGAAAGAGATGGGAAGCCAGATGAAGACAACTGGTCAAAAAATAATGCACGGGGAAAATGTGGATTTCAATGAAATGTCAATGGACGTAAGGCAAGCCATGGGAAAAACAATGGAAAAAATCGGCAGCGTGATGGAAAAAGGTAAAGGTGAAATGGAAAAGTGGATGCACGGGTCAAAGATGTAGAAACGGGAAAAATGGTTTCACGGAGCTCTAGAGACCAAATTCGCTAGAGCTCCGTGAGAGGCGAGTCAGTTACTTTCTAAAACTGGGTTCAGGCGTGAGGCCAGAGTTTTGGCTAACATTATTCGGCAGGTCAAACATTCTCCGGCTGCGTTAATGATTCCTTCTCGGCCCATCGAAACTATCTCTTCCGGTAAATCATCCTCTAAAGACAAAAATAGCAGCGAAGAATTTTCTTTGGATAGACTTAAAACCGGCGAGCTGTCTAGAGCTAAAGCGAACTTTTCCCGAGCTAAGCCCTTCTCAGTTTCGGTCAGCCCGTTTTCTCGAAGATAAACCATCAACCGTTCCTCAGTCACTTTCAAGAACAACGAATCAAGGCCAGGAATTTCCTCCAGCTCCTTTGCTAGGTTAATTACTAGCTTCAACGCCTTCTGAATTCTTATTTGAAGAATTTGGTTCATTCTTTCTCCTTTCTTAGTTTTCTTCACTCCCTGATTATTAAAAGAATCGTTATGGTTACGACCATTGACATCATATGACTATCCAGCCGATCGAGCAACCCTCCATGACCTGGAAGAAGGTTACCCATATCCTTAGTTCCCAGCAGACGCTTTAATCCGGATTCAATCAAATCGCCAAAAAAGGCCGCCATGCCTAAAGCGATCCCCAGTAGAACCGAAAAAGCTAGACCTAAGGAAAGGAGATTTCCGCTTAGGAAGACCACTACTGGAACGGAAATCAGAAGAGCCCCCAGGCTCCCTTCCCAAGATTTTTTGGGGCTCACCCTAAGGAATACAAAAGAAGAATTCTCAAACCTTCTTTTTCCGAATCTTTGACCGATCAGGAAAGCGGCTGTGTCGTAAACTACAGTCGAGACGATTGAGATAATCAGCCAGCGGCCGATCGGCGGTAAGACGAGAATCCAGATATTCACCACTACCGGGTTATGCCATCGCAGTAAAGGTAAGGCGAAAGCTAAGGCAAAAGAAGCATAAAGGAAAAATAACAGTGCTGCAACAACCGTTAAAGTGCGAAATTTTCCTCCCCTTACCCAGCCTTTATCGATTTTGTCCATCGTCTCCCATAATGCGATAAAAGCTAGCAGGAAAGAAACTGTGTTGAAAACTGTCTCTTCGAGAAAACTGCTAACAATCGACAATAGGATTAGAATAGTAGCAGTAGCAACCCTCGTTTTCATGACCGCTCTCCTTTTTTAATCAAATTTTAATTTTATAGGATTATAACAGAGAGTAGTCCATCGAGCAAGAAATAATATGGTAGTCTCACTGTCCAGGACCTGATAGATCCCGTAACACTTGAGTGGTTAATGAGGGGAATGTATAGTGGCTCGTATATGCGAGCCTACAAGATCTTACCAAAAAGTGAATATGTTCATGCAGTTAGTTTATCGAAA
>JAMCZT010000021.1 GCA_023485445.1 Patescibacteria group bacterium | reverse complement strand
TTTTAAACACCTTCTTTAAAAGTTCATCTTTGTCGATAGTTTTTCCTTTCCCATCGTTCATTGGCTTACCTCCTTAAATTAATTATTACTAATTTTAGAGGTTTACACAATTTAGTTTACAGTACCTATTGAGGTTGTAGTGGATAACCTAAACAAGCAAGACTTAGCAGAACTTGTTAAAGAGTTATCCTTAAATACAGATTATAGAGTAGATTTTACAATAATTCTTAACGAAAAACTGATTAAACCAGATTTACCAAAAGGGACTTACTTAGGGATTAAATATTACGATCATTTGCCACCCGAAGAACAGTCTTCTAAAAGTGGAAGGTTGTGGAAAATTGATATTTGGTTCCTAAGTGTACAGGGATCGGCAAAGACAAGAGAGATAAGGGATAAATTAACTGAAGAAAAAAGGGATATTATTTTAGAAATAAAAAATGTACTTGCCCATAACCCACAATATAGAAAAACAATTAAAAGTTCTGATATTTATATTGCAGTCTTAGATAGAGACGTAAAAGATATGGCAGGATTTGAGGAATATTTAAGAGAGACAGGCAGAAGTCTGGAATGAGCTATAAAACTATAAGACATTGACTTTTGAGGGGGATTTTGATACTATACTTTTGCAAAGATTGTGTTTACCGCCCGTTGCAAAAGACGGGCTTTTTAATGCTCTTTTCCTCTCTTAATTAAAAAATCTTCCTTGAGTGTTAAAACATCAAAGTATTTATCACAACTTCCGATTAACTCTTTGGCTACATGAAATCTGGTTGAAAAAACCAAGACTCTTTTACCTTTTTCTTTTAATCTCCTGATTAGATAATCAAAATCACTATCACCGGAAAACAAGATAAAAGTATCGTACTCATCCAATTTATCCATCGCATCAACTGCAATTTCAACATCGAAATTAGCTTTGTGAACTTCCTTACTGTTTTTATAATCCCAGATGACTTTTAATGGTTTGGTAACTATGGCGTATTGTTTGGCTTTCAAAGCCTTTAAAAATTCCTGATGGACTTTACTAGAAAAAGCTACAGTATAAAATCCTAAATAGACAAGATTGCACTGTTTTTGAAAATATCTCCTAAGTTTCCTGTAATTGACCTTAAAACCAGCAATCTCAACTGATTTTGAGAGCTTGTCCGCATCAATTAAAACCGTCACTTTGTCTGTCACAAATTTCTCTAGCATAGAATTATTATAAACAAAAATAGTTAAAAATTGTTATTGTACTTTGTTATCCATAAAAAACCCGTTACCGGACAAGAAATAAAAGTGGTAAATAAGGTTTATTTTAAGGACTGAGGAAATTTTAAGGCTAAATTAGGCACCAATTCATACAAAAAATCTGGTAAAATAGGCGAGGAGCTAAATTCTTGGATAAATCCTGGCAGTCTGTGTAACAGTACGTCAGGAGCACCATTTTTATCCTAAAAACAGAGGCTCTAATGTTTCTGTTTTTTTGTTGCTTTACAAATTATAGCTTGTCTGGTATAAAGATAGGACGAACGGAGGTGAGATCTTGAACGAAGCAAAGACCAGCATTTGTGAAGAGTGCCAAAGAGAGATAAAGGTTCGAAAGTCTCGAGGATCTGGAAGGATTCTCTGTTATACCTGTCGAATCAAGACGGAGACTATCGGGTTATGTAAATGGTGCGACAAAAATAGGCCAATTGTTTCCCATATCGGAGGCAAAGCCACCTGTCAAAAGTGCTATCATAAGCTTAAAGGCAATCAACCAAAAAAGAGTCAGTGGCGGCAGAAGACTGGCATTTGCAGCTCTTGCGGTCAAAAGAAAAAAGTTAGCAAGAATCGCAAGATTCAGCAGCTCTTATGCAACAGCTGTTATCGAAAAAAGTTCAACACCGGCCTTTGTTCCTGGTGCCACCAAATCGGTCTCATCGATAAAAGAACGCATCTAGGAAAGGCCATCTGTCATAAATGCTACGAAAGTCTCAATGTGGACGATTGCATCCTCTGCGGAGAAATGGGAGTGATCCAAGCTCGTAACCACGATGGTAAACCCATCTGTCATAAGTGTTACGAAAAAGGTCGTTATCATGATGAATCTAGGCACGAGGAGTGTCACATATGTCACGAGAAGAAACCAGTTGCCGCCCGTCTTGATGGTCTAGGACCAATTTGTCTAAATTGTCATCAAAAACATTTCTACAATCCACCAAAGAAGAAATGTTATGTCTGTGGCAAAACCAAACCTATTAAGCTCGTGACCGAAAAAGGGAACGTCTGCAAAACATGTTATCAACGAGAATTCAATAAAGAACGGTGCACAGATTGCCAAAAGGAAAAGCCGGTAGCTTACCGACGAGAGGGTAAAGTCCTTTGCCGCGCATGTCGAAAAAAGATGAGGCAACAGGAGCAAAAAGGATTCAATATCTCCCAGTTAAGAGAATCAAAGCTCATTTCGCTAGTAGCAGTTTGATAAACCCCCATTCGTTTTTTCGAATGGGGTATTTTTTCTCTTGACAAGAAGGCCAAAAGTCGCTATAGTAAGACAAATTTAATATTTAAAAGCGTTTTAAAGAGGACAAGTAGAAAGTAGCAGTCTGCTTCTAGAGAGCGGTAGATGGTGGAAAGTCCGCAAGTAAGAATTACCTTTGAAAAGACCTCTTAGCTGCCGGAAAAAATTTCCTTTTGGGAAAAGTAAAACTGAGCCGGGAGTGCCCGTAACAGCACTAGACTATGTCATCTAGTAAAAACGGATAGAGTAGTCGAAGGTCTAATTTAAATTAGACGAAGTGGGGTGGTACCGCGCGATAAGAGCGCCCTCACATGATTTGGAAATCTTCCAAGTCGTGTGGGGGCGTTTTTTAGTAATTAAAGAAAATTTAAAAAGGAGAGAAAATGTTTTTTATTGCAAAGGAAGGCGGAACGGAAATCGAAATCCATTTGGAAGAAGGAGAAACACGAGAGGATGCCTTAGTAGCGATCGCCCAGGCCTCCTTCGAGCTAGCACCCGCTGAAAAGTCCAAATCAGGCATTGCTAGCCAGTATTATAAAACCAGCGACATCTTGACTAGGAAGCAGGCTCTACTCTATATGCGTCCTCCAGAAACAAACGGCTATCAAGTTCTCTGCCTGCCAATAATTCGAGGAAGGTTTTGCATTACTTTCATCGACTGGTTGGCAGAATACTTTGTTCTTACTGCTTGGATGTATGAAAGAGAGCGAAAGCAGCAACCCTGGCCAATGTTGGAGAGAGCAAAAGTAATTCTTTCCGAAGGTCAAACGAAAGAAAAGGTACAACCTGAATTAACCACAGTCTAACCAAAAGGGCTTGCGAATTTACCCTCGCAAGCCCTTCTTTCCTTAATTAGAGGTAGGGGAGTGGGTTAGGGCATGGTTGAGCACCTCGTCCATGGTTTCGACAAAGTAAAACTTAATATCTTTCCTGGTTTTCGCCGGAATTTCCTCAAGGTCTTTTTCATTCCTCTTTGGAAGAAGTAACGTCGTTAAACCCGCCCGGTGGGCTGCCAAAACCTTTTCTTTCACCCCACCGATTTCCAACACCTTCCCGCGCAGGGTAATCTCGCCAGTCATTCCCAATTCCCGCCGAACGGGAGCTTTGGTAATTGCCGAGATCAAAGCCGTGGCCATGGTAATTCCCGCGGAAGGTCCATCCTTAGGAATCGCTCCAGAGGGGACATGGACATGAATGTCTTTATTGCTGTAAAAATCTTCCGGAACTTTCCAGTCAGAAACTTTCGAACGGGCATAAGAAAGAGCGGCCGTCGCTGATTCCTTCATCACGTCACCCAAATGCCCCGTCAAAATCAGGTTTCCCTTACCAGGCATGAGAGTAGCTTCCACAGATAAAACCTCTCCGCCACTTTCCGTCCAAGCCAAGCCAGCTGCCACCCCAACCTCATCTTTTTTCTCAATCGCCCAAGATTCAAACCTCGTCGGCCCGAGGTATTTCTTCAGATCCGTGGTCTCCACTTTAGTCGATTTCATGCCGTCTTCGGCAATTTCTTTTGCCACTTTGCGGCAAATCGTCGCGATTTCCCGCTCTAAGTTACGTACGCCAGCTTCACGAGTATAGCGAGAGATCAGGGCTTTGAGAGTTTCTTCAGGCACTTTAAGCTGGCTTTTCTTTAACCCATGCGCTTCAATTTGCTTTGGCAATAAGTAATCATTAGCAATGTGAAGTTTTTCCTCCTCGGTGTAACCTGGAAAAGAAATCACCTCCATTCGATCAAGAAGCGCGGGGGGAATAGTATCTAGCATATTTGCCGTGGTAATAAACATCACGTCAGATAGATCAAACGGCACCTCAAGATAATGGTCAGAAAAAGCGTTATTTTGTTCAGGGTCAAGAGCCTCAAGTAAGGCTGAAGAGGGATCCCCTCGGAAGTCAGTCCCAACCTTGTCTATCTCATCGAGCATAAAAACTGGATTCTTCGTCCCGGCATTTTTAATTCCCTGGATGATTCTTCCTGGCAAAGCGCCAACGTATGTCCTTCGATGCCCTCTAATCTCTGCTTCGTCTCTCACTCCACCTAAGGACATCCGGACAAAATTTCTCCCAAGAGCTTTCGCAATTGATTTTCCTAAAGAAGTTTTTCCCACTCCAGGAGGCCCGGCAAAGCAAATGATTTGCCCGCGGCCTTTGCCGGCTAATTTCTGCACGGCCAAGTATTCCAAAATCCGTTCTTTAATCTTATTTAGGCCGTAATGGTCTTCGTTAAGAGTCTTTTCCGCAGCTTTTATATTTATCTCCGACTCTGATTTTTTGGACCAAGGAAGAGAAACCAGCCAATCTAAATATGTCCGGATGTAAGAAATTTCCGGCGAAAAAGGCGGCATTTTCTTTAACCGACCTAGTTCTTTGAAAGCTCGCTCTTCGGCGTCCTTTGGCATTTTGGCCGCCTTGATTTGTTTTTCCAAGTCAGCAAATTCTTCCCGCTCTTCTTTGATTCCCAACTCTTTTTCGATCGTTTTCAGCTGCTCGCGTAGAAAAGCTTCCTTAGCCATCTTGCCGATTTCTTCTGAAGTTTTTTCTTGGATCTGACGAGCGGCTTGGAGGATAGAAATCTCACGAGCCAAGAATTCACTAATTTTCTCAAGCCTTGAACGAAAATCTAACGCTTCTAAAAGTTGCTGCTTTTCAGAAGTCTTTAAGTCGAGATTAAAAGTAATTAAGTCGATTGTCCGAACCGGATCGGACAAGTCAAAAATAGCCGGGGCCGTTTCGACCGAAACCGCCTTCCCTAAAGCCACACACTGCTTAAATTGCTCTACAACAGTATGAAGTAAACTGTCCGTTTCGGGATCAGAAATGTAAGTCTCAGAGATTTCCTCAACCTCAACCTTGAAAAAAGGCTCTAATTTCGCATATTTGATGATCTGAACTCTCTTTTCACCGGAAACCAAAACTGTAATCACGTCGTCAGGCAACCGATGGACTTGGGTCACACTGGCAATTGTTCCAACCGAATAAAGGTCTTCAGGAAAAGGGGAGTCAACATTCTCTTTTTTTTGGGTCACCAAAACAACCTTTTTTTCTTTCACCAGGGCGTCTTCCAGCGCCTGGACTGAACGGGATCGCTTAATGGAAATCGGCACGACCGCGTTTGGAAAAATAACTAAATCCCGAATTGGGATAAGGGGCAACTGTACCTTAGGCATATATAACCTTTCTACAAAAATCTACGACTCTTATATTATCTAACATTTTTCAATCTTTATCCACCACACATTTACCGATCTACGTTATCATTTTAGCACACTTCACAATAGACTGCCAATACCCCATTTAAAAAGACTCTGCGCAAGCTTACACAGAGTCTTTGCTCAAACCACAACTTTCTTCAATTTTCGACGATCCCAAACTTCTTAAGGAGAGCGCTAAGCTGTTCTATCTCCAAACTCGTCGCTTTCTGCCGGGAAGTCTTCCCTAATGGATGGTTCGGTAGGTGAGATTCCAAGATTATCCTTGGATTTCCCCCAAACCGTCGCTTTTCCAGCAACCCCAATAAGTCCGCAAAACACTCTTTAAAGCTCTTTCCTAGTGCCACCAGCTCAGTTTGAACCGCTACCCATTCTTTTTCCGATTGAGTACTTTTCAGAAGAAGCTTTAATACTTCTCCATTACTCAGCTGTTGGTACCTCCTCCGAAAAGCGCTCTCTCCCGTAACACCGATTATAACTACCAGAAGGGAAATAAGGGCAATCCTAACCAAAAAATGTCCTTTTCCAGAAAGTAGCCATTGAAAATCTCTCCCCATTATTTCCTTTCTCAGCCTACTAGCTATTTTTATTGCCCTTTGGGAATCGCTTTTCGCGAGTTCTTTAAGTTCCCTTTTCAGGCTACCTAAGCGGCTCGCTTCAGCGGGGTCATTTTCATTGATAACTATTAAAGACCACCTTTGATCCCTCATAGAATCTCTCCTTGATACATCCTTTCTCTATCTAATAGGTTTTAATTTTATCTTAATTAGTATTTACTTTCAAGCCTAAACTGTACTTAAACTAAGTTTTGAGAGGAAAGGGGAAGGCTAAGACTGAAAGTGGAGCCTTTATTCAGTGCACTCTCTACCCAAATCCGTCCGCCGTGGGCAGTAACAATCAATTTGGCAACGTAAAGGCCTAATCCCTCGCCCACGTAGTTATAATCCAAAACGCTTGTCCCGCGATGGAACTTTTGGAAAAGGTCTTTCAGCTCTTCCTTTCCAATCCCGATCCCGTTATCCTTCACGAAAACCACCACTTCTTTACCTTTTAAATTTAAACCAACTTCGATATTTCCAGCGGGTGGGGAGGTAAATTTTATCGCATTGTCAACCAAATTTTTCACCGCTTCCCGAATCTTCATGGTATCTATTTTTAACTTGGGCATTTCCACGTGGCTTGAAACAAAAGTCAAGCTTATTCCTTTCTTCAGAGCTAGAGGCTGATAGTCCTTAACAACCGCTTCAATTAAAGCGGGTAATTCCGTTGGTCCTCTCAGTAACCCTTTTTCTCCTGATTCAAAATGAACAACGCTTAACAAATCTTCAACCAATTCAGATAAGCTGTCCGTATTTTCCTTGATATTTACTAGATATTGTTGCTGTTCTTTATTTAATCTACCAGTCTTACGCTTAAGAAAGAAATCGAGGTAACCAGCGATGGCCGTTAGGGGCGTCCTCAAATTATGAGAGGCGATCGCGATAAATTCATCCTTAAGCTTGTCTAGCTTTTCCAAATCTTCGATATCTTTTTGCAAATTTCGACCCATTTGATTTACCGCACCCGCCAATTCCTCAACCTCATCTTTTGTTTTGACCTTGATCTCGTAGCCAAGCTTACCTTGGCTAATCAACAAAGCTCCTTGATGGACTTTCTCGATCGGGTCTAGAATAATTCGACCGACTAACCAACTAATAAGCAGCAAGCTCAAAATTAAAAACGAAACCGCTAACAAAATAATGTTATTCCTAATTGCTTGGGAATTTTTTAAGACTTCTTGATAGGAAATATAATAATTTAGAGCGTATTGCCTACCACCCCAATCATCAACGTAAGGATAAATTATTTCTGCAATCTCTCCATTGTTACCGCCGACATAGGTCGGTTCGTCTTTCCTAATCGCGTCTAGAGTCTGGTTATCCACTATTCCTAATTTAGCTACTGGTTTTTCTACATCAAAAAAGTTTGAATCAAACAAAATATTCCCGTTTAAGTCAAGAATTTGGGTCCGGGAAATATTGTTATTTAAGGACGAAAGGTTATTAAAAATCTCTCGGAATTTTAAATAACCGGAATCATAATACAACCCATATGCTTCGATAAGTGGCTTAGAAGAAAGGCTAGCGTAAGCTTTCGCTTGGGAGGTAACTTGTTTCGTTAAGCTCTGGTTGCTATTATCTACCAAAATAAAGGCAACTATCCCGAAAATTAAAGCCAGAAAAAGAGCAATAATTATCCTAAATTTGCTCTTTAGTCCAAAGATATTTCGTCTGAATGAGTTAAAGTTAAGATTAAAACCCATCTTTCTCTAAGCGGAGAGACAGGTTTAAAACCTGTCTCTACCGCGCCTGTTGTTATCAACCAATGCTTCTTACTGAACTGCTTTTCCGGCAAACTCATAAGCTCTTTCCGCGTTATCTGCCCGAGGCTTCCAGCTAATGTCTTTGGTAAAGGCAAATCCCACACCATCCACGTTTAGAGGAACTATCGCCACATCATCTACAATAGCCGTTTTCATCGCTTGCTGCATCAGGCTAAGCCTTTTTTGCTGGTTAGTTTCTGCAGCTGCTTGCTCAATCAACCCATCAACTACCGCATCCTTAAAGTGGCCGAAGTTGTAACTTCCGTATTTATTATCTTCGGTTACGCCATGCAGTATTGCCGCTAATCCAGACTGAGCATCGGCATCTTCGGCTCCCCAGGAACCCATGAACATCGAAGTATCACCGGCTTTATATTTTGCCGCATCCTCTGCACTAGTAACACCTTTCCGACGAACCTTTACTTCGGCCTGGATTCCAATCTTCGCTAGCTGGCGGACTACTTCTTTCGCATATTCACCAATCCGAGGATGGCCTACATCAATGTTAACCTTAAATCCATTTGGATAGCCAGCTTCGGCCAATAGTTTTTTCGCCTTCACTGGGTCGTAAGGGTATCTCTTAATATCCGGATTAAACCCAAAAATGTACTTGGTTACCAGCTGTGTTTCAGCTTCTGCAAAACCTTTATAAGTATTTTGGATCAACTCATCAATGTTAATCGCCGAGTAAATCGCTTGCCTAACTTTTAAGTTTTTGAAAGGGTTTGTATCAGTATTAACGTAAGGAGTTTTATCTCTTTGGGTGTCAAAACCTAAATACCAAACGTAAAGGTCTGGGTTAACTACCACTTGATAATTAGGGTTGGTTTTCAATTGGGCTAAGCTATCACCAGGGACGTATTCGATAAAATCCAACTCTTTGTTCAACAGAGCGTTAGTCCTTTCGGTGTCATCGGAAACCACTTTATAAGTCACTTTTTTAACTTTCGCTCTCTCTCCCCAATAGGTTTCATTCCTTGTCAAAACACCAGAAGTATCCCTTTTTCCTGAGGTTAAAAGATACGGACCCGTCCCGATAGTCGCAGTCGTCACATCGGTTGGTTTGAAAGTCTTGCTAGAAAGAATGAAAAGGTAAGACAATTTATAAAGTAAGCTTCGATCAGGCTTACTAGTAACTATTTCTATCGTGTAGGGATCGACCACCTTAACTTCTTTAATCGTCTGTAGATACTGAGCAGACGCCCAAGAAGTGGCATTTTGGTTAATCACATCAAAGGTGAACTTCACGTCAGTCGCGCTAAAAGAGGCACCATTAGAAAAAGTTACGCCTTGGCGGAGGTTAAATATCCAAGTGTTGTCATCCACATTTCGCCAACTCTTAGCCAGTAAAGGCTGGATTTTAAAATCAGGACCCAGATTGACCAGGCCCTCCAAATATTGGGCTGTGACCATATGACCCGGTTGGTCTAGATCGTAAAAGGGATAAAAGTTTTCTGCTACGCCCGATCCCAAACCAGCCACTAAACCAATCCTCACCTCTTCTTTCTCTAAACGTGTCTCTGGCGCCGCCACACTTTGATTAGCGCTATTTTGGCTGTTGCTTGAAAATTGGCTGTTATAATAAATAAACAGCCCGACACCTAAAATTACGGCCGCGACAAAAGCGGCGGCGATAATGGTAAGACTTGAATTTTTTTTGTTCTCTTTGGGACTCCCGGGGGAAGACAGTTTAGAAGCGGAAAGTCCTTGACTTTGTTCTGATACTTCCATGGGCAGACCTCCTTTATCCTACCGTAGTTTCAGTAGAATTAAAACTTAGGAAAAAATAATTCCAGAGCCATTAAACATCTCGCTAGAGTTTAAGATTAAAGCTAATTAAGGAAGTGGAGCGAAAATGAGCCCTACGTCAAAACTTTATTTCCGACCAGCTTTTTGCCTGGTTGTTTAAAGCATAACCTAGTCGAAAACAAATGTCAACTCTTCTAGTATTGGTTGATAATTAGGTTCATCTATGATAAAATCAGCACTGTAATTTGGAACTTTATGCGGGAGTAACTCAGTGGTAGAGTACCTGCCTTCCAAGCAGGTTGTCGCGGGTTCGAGCCCCGTCTCCCGCTCCATTTTTTGCGCCCGTAGCTCAGCGGATAGAGTGCATGGCTTCGGACCATGAGGTCGGGGGTTCAAATCCCTCCGGGCGCACCAGTGAATTTTTGAAAATTCACAGTGGTTAGTGGTTAGTATTTAGGGAGAAAAGATTTTAGAAGAAAAGGAGAATTTTTTCCTAAATACTAACTACTCTTTCTAATTACTGTTTATATCTCATGGAGGCGTTGGTGTAGTGGCAGCACAACAGGTTGTGGACCTGTTTGCAGGGGTTCGAGTCCCCTACGCCTCCCCATGCTACTCATCATTTAGCTTGTCTTGATCTATCAACATATTCATTATTAGCCTACTTGGTTACCTAACCCATAGACACTCCCAAACCACTTAACGCCAACCAAGCTTTGTCCCAATTCCCGACCCTCACTTTTCTTTCTAACCAAAGGCAAGAAAGCCTATAACCATTGAATTTTTCCCTGAACGTAATATAATATAAGCACAATAACAAAACAAATTGAAATGAGAAAATATCGCAGGCGATAACGAGGGAGATATTTCAATATTTTTCTGCAGCCTCGGCTTCCGCTTTTGTGTGATGGACCGTTCCTTCCGGGTGAGCCGGAGGAGAGTAGAGGGTAAATAGTTTTAGCTCTATTTCTCCCGTGTTGGCAAAATTATGCATCGTCCCATCAGGAACGAAAAAGAGGTCGTCGGATTTGATATCAAAAGTTTGTCCTCCGATAGTCGCGTTACCGGTTCCCTGGACAAAAAAGAGAACCTGGTCAGTCCCTTTATGGACTTCCATTCCGATATCCTCACCTGGCTTCAAAGCCATCAACACCACTTGAGCGTGGCCTCCTGCTGCTATTACGCGCCGAAAATCTTCGTTTTCAAGCGCCATCTGAACTATTTCTAATTTTCGGTCTGCCATGTCACCTCGCTTTTCATGATGAACTTGCCCAAGATTTTTTAGCAAGTTCAAGATAACGGGAAAGTAAGTAATTTCTTATTTACGATAATTAAATTTTTCTACAAAAAGGGGGGTTATTTCAACAAACAAGAGGCTTAACTGCCAGCTGCTTTTTGACCGATATCAGAAAGGAGAACTCCTTCAACAATCAGGCCTTTTTGTCTAAATTCTGCCTCTAATTCCTCGCGGATCTTCTGTTCAACAAAATGGCGATTGGATTGGATATCTTTATACAAAAATTGGGAGATGGCGGTCCGGACCCGGCTGCGGGAAACCGGTCGAATGATCTTTGAGACAAAATCTTCACCCACGCTTTCCCAAAGGCTCACCACACTTTCTCGGTCAATCCGAATAAGGATCGTTCCCTGGATTATTAGAGGTACATTGTCATAAGAAACGGCAGTAATAGGTTCGTCGCCCAAACCTTCTTTAGTATGTTCAGGATCAAAACCGTCCCGAATGGTATACTCTAAGGTTTGCGCGTTAAAAAGTTTTACCGTTTGCCAAAAAGGGATCTTAAAGTGGAGACCAGGACTCCATGTTTTTTTCAAAACTCCGCGACCCCAATCATAAACGCAAGCCACGTGACCAGGTGGAACAGAAACAAAAAATCCACCAGCCACCTCGTCAACCAAAAAAGAAACAACAAGCTTGTCAAACATATTTTTATTGTCAAGCAAACCTTGACTTTACGGCCCTCCGACCAAAACCTACGGTTACCCTTAAAAGCATACTAAAAACAACAGAAATAAATAAGAATAAAGCTTTTGCGCTCGGTAAGATTATTAATAGTATAAAAGTAAATATCGCAAAAAGCAAGGGAAACCACTTTTCAGAAAAGCGGACGCGGGAAATATTTTTTTTCGTCTCGTATTCCCAAATTAGTTCTACAAAAAACATGAACGAAGCGATGCCACTCCACAAGATACTGGGACGGGAAAGGTCAGTCCCGTAAAAAAGCGCGTTTATTGTCGCTGGATGAGGCACAAAATTATAGAGCAACTTAAAACCCTCGGGATGAATTCCCATCTGGAGGACTTGATAAAGGACAATCAAAAAGATAAATTGGGCCAAGACGGCGTAAATTTCGGCATTTGGATCAATTTCTTTTCCCCTTAACAACTCGGAAATCTTTCTTCGTCTCTCTGTCGGGTTGTATTTGTACTCTTCTTCAATCTTCTTAACTTGAGGGGTTACCTCTTCCAAGATTTCATCCGTTCGAAATCCACGCAAAGAGAAATAAAGGAAAACGATCCGGATAAGGATCGCCAGGCTGATGATTGCCCAACCAAGGTTCGGTCCAGGAGTAAGGTTGTAGGTTAAAACCACCAGATTATAAATCGGTTTATAAAGAAATTCCGTCCAGAGAAGTTCGATCGGACCAAACATTTTTTTATCATTCCCTCAAAGGACATCCTAACAGATCAAGTTAGGAGAATCAAGAACCATTATGCCAAGTTTTTCACTTTTTTTAATAAATCCTCGTACTCTCCAATTAAAGGGTGGTCCCAAGTTTCTTTAAACATTTTTAAGCTCTGCTCTTCAAACTCGAGTTTTTGACTTTTTTCCATGTTGAATAATTTCCAAATATCAGATCCAAGCTGTTCATGCTCGATAAGGATGCTTTCCAAATTATGAATTTTGTCTGCGATCGAAATGGCTTTCACTTCCGCGGAGGAAACCTTGACTATTTCAAGATATTTCCTTCTCTTTTCTAAATAATCCAACGAATTGTCATAGGTAACACCCGTTACCATACCAAAAATTTCCTCACCCATTTCATCCTTCAGTTTTTCTGATGAATAATCAGTATCTTCTAAGACGTCGTGAAGAAGGGCAGCGGCTATAACGCTGTCAGGAAAGCCATGTTTAGCTAATTTTAAAGCAACTGCTACAGGATGGATAAGGTAAGGCAACCCGCTAGTTCGGCGGAACTGCCACTGGTGGGCTTCCGCGGCTATCCTCAAGGCTTTCTCGACTAAACTTAAGTTCAAACCAAATTTTTCCATACTTTTATATTTTAGTGGGGGAGCTTCAAAGAGTCAATCAGAACAAAAGAAAAGAGCTCCAAAATGGTCACCACTCGGAGCTCAAACGGAAGACACTGCAATTAAAGCTTGTCAATTCGAACAGAGCCGCCTGGGAAAACTATGTATGTCCAGATAGACCCAAGCAACATAACTCCCGAAATAGTCAACCATGCCGCCATGTCAACGCCTCCTAGCTGATCTCCTAAAACAACAATCATCAACAACAGCGCTATCAACCAAGTCAACAGGACCTTTAGCCACCATCGCTTGCTAAATCTTTTGTACGACATTATCTCCCCTTCAGACATTTTCTATCTTATAGTCCTTATTATACCAAGCAACCTTTCCTTTGTCAAACAAATGTGCAGGACCTATACATGACGTAACACTTGCTCCTTAGTTACTACATTACTTTTAACATATTCTGCCGGTGTTTGATAGCCTAGAGATTGATGAAATCTCCTGTAGTTGTACTTTTGGTTAAAGGCCATACAGTATCCTCTTAACAACTCAATATCGGGATACAGATCCTGATAGTGGA
>JAMCZT010000019.1 GCA_023485445.1 Patescibacteria group bacterium | reverse complement strand
CGATCTTGTCTCACTTAAAAGACAAGTTGATGCCATTCTTAAACGTTTAAAACCAACTCCTGTTCGGTAAGATTTATTCGTGAGTCAACGAATCCCCTAAAGTGTGATTTATCCGTGAGTAAATACGGATGGCTGACACTTGGTTGGTAGATGACTTAAAATTAAGTCAAAAGTTCAAAATATATTCCTGGTTCAAAAGGAGCGATATTGAGCTTTGAACTATTTTTTCTGCCTTATGTTTAATTTTAGTATTTTAAAGATTATTGTCGAGGCGATTTTGTCCCCTTCCTATTTAGTTGGCAGCCTTTTTACGAGATTACTGCTTATTCGTATCGAAGAGCGTCAAGAGGATTTATCTTAACCGCCCGCCGTGCTGGGTAAATTCCCGTGACGATGCCGACAAACAAAGCGATAGCCACTACCAACCCAATTAGTTCAGGTGGAGTGTAAAAAACGTCGACTTTGTCATAGCCAGATGAAGCGGCCAATAAATTTAAACCAAAATTTACCATGTTCGAAAATATAAAGCCAACTAAAGCTCCACTAATGCCACCGGTAAAGCCTAAAATTAACGCTTCGGCTAAGAAAACCTTTCGAACGTCTTTTTTCTTGGCCCCCAATACCTTCATGATTCCTACTTCTCGCGTCCGCTCCATTAGAGAGACCGTTAAAGTGTTAAACATGCCCAAAGAGGCCACAATCATGGCGATAATGCCAAATGAACCTAACACAATTCTAAAAACAGAAAAGATTTGCTCAATTTGCGCGACTGTGTCTGAGACAGAAACTGTTTTTAACCCAAGGTTTTCGATTTGTTTTCTGACGCTAGCAAGCTGGGAGGTAGAATCTACTTTTACTTTACTTTGGCTATAATTGATGACCCCAAGAGCTTTTAAGTCTTCTAACGGTACATAGAGGTAAGGGGTTGAGCGATCATCAATCACCCCGATTACTTTATATTCAAAATCGTTACTAAAGTCGGTTTTATTTTCTTCAGCTAGCAACCCTTTAGACGGTATAAACCTGAGTTTAACAACCTTGCTCAAAACATTTTGATAATCCTTGATCCCTAAGAGTTCTAGAACAGACTGGTTGACTATGGCGACATTTTTTGCTTCGGCAGGAAATTTTTCTCCCCGGTCAACTTTGACATTACTTAACCTCAAATATTCATTGTCAGCACCATAAACTACCGTATCCGTGACGGATCCGCCGAAACCTATTTTTCCCGCAATGTTTATCAATTGGTTAGCATCCTCGACGTGAGAAAGATTTTTGAGTTTTGCTATCGATTCGTCGTTTAATTTTACAACGGTTGATTTTTCTGGAAAGATATCAATGACTCTTAAGGCTTCCATCGTTGTGATTTGATTTATGACCAATTTTTGTAGTCCATATCCAAGAGAGACTAAGAAGATAATTGCCGCAATACCAATCGTCACTCCACCGATGGTAATAAGTGAGCGCATTTTTCGCCCCAGTATACTTTTTAGTGCCAATTTTATCGCAAACTTATTTTTCATACTTTCCTAAAGACTCCCGGAGCAACAATTTTCGCCATTTTATCTATATCTGATCCGTAGGAGCCGATTATTTTTCCATCGATAATGAGAAATTTTTTGGTTGCATATTGTAAATAATCCATATTGTGGGTGACCATAAGAATTGTTCTTTTTGATTTTTGATTAAGTTCTTGAAATAGGTGGATAAGGTTGTTAGCAGAAGTGGTATCCAAGTTACCGGTCGGTTCGTCGGCGATGATAATCCAAGGGTTATTAACTAAAGCTCGTGCCATACAGACTAGCTGTTGTTGACCGCCAGAAAGTTCAGCCGGAGAGTAGTGGGCGAATTCTGTCATGTTTACAGTTTTTAATGTTTCCCAAGCTCTTTCCCGAGCTTGGGCGTCATTCCTGCCTAAGATATTTAAAGGTAAGGCGACATTATCTAAAACGTTTAAAGTTTTGATCCACTGGGATTGTTGATAAACTGTTCCGATTTTTTGGCTCCTAAAAGAAGTTCGATCATCCTCATCAAGGGCGTATAAGTTTTCTCCTCTGATGTAAACGGCACCGCTTGTAGGAGTTTCTAAGCCTAAAACAGAATGGAGGAGAGTCGACTTCCCACTTCCAGAAGGACCAAAAAGGATAACAAACTCACCTGAAAAAACTTCTAGGTTGACTTTTTTAAGAACTTGAACGTCGTTTTTCTTTCCAACCTGAAAGTTTTTAGAAAGATCCTTTACGGAAATAACAGGCGTTCTTTTTTCTTTTTCAATTTTTTCTTCCATGGCAGCTCTTTAAAACCTTAAGCGAATCTTAACAACAGGCAAACCATTTGTCAATATCATACTATAGTTTGGCTGCTTTATTCAAGAGAAGTCTTACTAGTATACTGAAACCTGTTTAGCAAGCTAAGTTATTTAAGTGGGTGGAGGGGTGTGGCAACCCTCAGGGGCTTGAGGTTGCTTAATCGCCAGTTGCGCTGGCCCATCAATGACAATAAAGGTTTTGGAGGAGCTCTCCTATTTGCCTAAGAAAGGTATCTTGGAAACCCAAGAGAAAGTATCTTCTAGAGATTTGACGATCAGGTCAAGGACAGACTTGGAAGCCTTGGAAGTGATGACGACGTTATCTTCAGAGTAAGTGGTATTACCCGCC
>JAMCZT010000038.1 GCA_023485445.1 Patescibacteria group bacterium | reverse complement strand
CTTTAAAAAGGGGATAAAAAAGTAAAGAATCGTTGGCGTAGTTTGAATGGAATCAATTTTTATTCTCGCGGCAACTTTGGCTGAAAGCGATAAATTATTTATATCGCCCAAAACCCGCGTGAAGCCGACGTGTCCCAGAGTGTTGTCGCCTAAAAGCCTAGCTTGACCTGAGAAAACAGAGTAGAGGAGTAGCATCATCTTGATTCCTAACTCGTTCGGTTTACCAAAAGTGTATCTTTTTAAAGATGCATCTAATTTACTTTTAAATATCGCTAGCGGTTTCTCATCACCCGTCGTGCCACTCGATACCGTTGCCCAATGAATTTCCATTTGGGGTAAGAATATTCTTGCCAAAGGGTCACTTTTTACTATTTCTTCCCTCGTTAAAAGAGGTAATTTTCTAAAATCGTCTAAAGAACTTACGTCTTTAAGTGGGTCAACGCCCGCTTTAATATACGTATCTCGATAAAAAGAAGAATAGGGGTTTTTCCAAACAAATTCTAAAACTCTTTTAATTTTTTGCAAAATTTTTTCTTCCTGATTTTTATTCATATTTATCTTTCTTTGGAAATATACTAAGATAAATTATATACTAAAAGGAGCAATCTTTACAGTTTATGAACAAACTTTTTTTCGCCATTATCTTATTCTCAGCCATCGTTGTTTGGCACTTTCCCGTGATTAAAAACTATTTAACCCCTAGCTCAATAGATAGTCTTCCCGACCTTTCCGACATAGATTTTGATAAACATAACTTAAAAAATAACCCTAAACTAGCGGCCTTCTACCAATGGACTAAGGAGGACCCTTTGTTTACCAGTCCAGATTTTGATTCTGAATCTTTCGCCAAAACCATTGATGCTTTAGAACAAGAAGAAAAAGCCTTGCTTTCTGCCATCGCCAGCCCAGATCCTCTTTTTCCGATTTCTTTTTTAAAGCGAGTATCAGAAACAAATAAAATCTATAAAGAATTTCTCGCGTCGCCGTCAATAGATTCAGGTAAAAATCTGATTAGCAGCTACCTTGTCCTTAGAAATAGTTACTCCCAAAACCTAGAAAATTTAGAGAAAGTCTTGGAAAATCGTAAACTTTTTTCCCTTAAGCCAAATTTTATAGGCTTGGGTACAACAACAACCTTGCAAGTTACTAAGGAAGACTTAGAAAAATTACGCCAAAATGCCAAAAAGCTTGAAGAAGAAATCAAAAACAGGGAAACATGCCTCGTTTCTGGAAAGCAATGCCAAAGACCAGCTTCTTCCTTTTCACGAAAACCTTCAGCAGAAGAAGAAATAACGTTTTCTCAGAATGATTTTTTGCCTAAAGAAATCTTATTGCCAAAAATAGACCGCGATGTTTCTCTCTTTGGTCCTTATGTGGTTTCCACCGACTGCTTTGGTTGGAGCGAAGACCTAACAAAAAAAACCTATCCTTTTTATTTGACAGGAGAACAAGTAGAAAAAAGGGATCTCGCTAGCCAAATCTCATTTCCTTCCCAAACCTCAAAACTCGCCACCACAAATTATTATCGCAGGCTTAGAGAAACTTCCCCTGCAGATAAGCCTTTTCTTGATGAAGGCTACGCTTGGGTCTCTCAAAACGAGACAAATCCTTATATGTGCCCCGATAATTCTTATCTAACTACGCTCAGTTCTTTAGATAAATTTTACCGTACTTACCGCAACTCGCCGTTATTTATTACTCTTGATAATTTACCAAAAGAGGTCGAAACAGTTCTAAAAGAAGGGGCTGACTTTGAGGAAAAGTTTTTCAAATCTCGAGTCCCTTCAAATGGTTCAGCCGAAAATTTAAGCAACTATTACGCTTATACTTATCGAGAAATTGGCGAGTGGGAAAAGAATCAAAGTTATCAAGAAAAGCCCTGGCTTAAGGAATTAACCAAAAATAGGGTAGATTTTTTAAATCGTTATCTTGAATACTCAAGAAAATTAAGTAATTTTAACTTAATTTTAGGAAGAGTCGTCAATTTCCTTTCTGCTTTAAGGATCGTCAATACTGTTTACTCTAAAAAAGACTACACTTACATTTATGGCTTCCGGAACGCTTATAGCCTCGTCTATTTTCCATTCTCTTCTTCCTTTTACCGTCTTGGCGAACCGTTAAATTACCTTGAAAAAAAGACAGTGGTAGGGGAAGTTGGTTTTAATGGAACTTATCTTACATACCAACAAGCTTTAACGAAATTCTCAAAAGAAGAAATAGCAAAATGGAACGTCGATCAGAACCAAGTCCTCCAAGAATCTTTTGAAAAATATAAGGCAGAACATCACTAAAAAATTTTTTAAATTAAAAAGGCCATAAAGGAACGACTTTCTTTAGGTTGTTGACCCAGGCAAAGGTTTCTTCCCAAGATTTTAGAATTAGTTGAAGGGTAGAGACATCTTTAGGCGGGGTAAGGACGGTGTATTCAGTTGACTTGGAAGCGTTGCCGACTTTGTCTTTGGAGACTACCCTGAAGTGATAGGTAGTGGCTGGTTTAAGACCGGAGATAATCAAGACATGCGATTGGTTGAGAGTCTTGTCTTCAGTGGTATGGCTAGAGTAAATACTACTGCCCATGCCGACTCCTTCATCGTAATCGATCATCGAAGTAGCTGGCTCATCTGTATTCCAGCTGACAATAATTTGTATCCGGCTGGTTTCTCCACTGCCTACCAGGGAAGC
>JAMCZT010000030.1 GCA_023485445.1 Patescibacteria group bacterium | reverse complement strand
AAATATTTTTGGAAATCGTTATATTTGTCCCTTCGTACTTTGCTGTCCGTAGATTTTCGAGCGTCTTCCAAGGCTTTATCGATCTTAGGGACGCTTAGGCCTGTGATATTAGCATTTTCTGTTTGGGTGGAGTGCCAAAGGACATATTGATCTGGATCTGGATTTATTTCCTGGGAGGTAATTAGCGCGTCGAATTGACGGCGGGAGACAACTTGTTCTTTCAAATCAGAGCTATTAAAAATTCGAGTTTCAACTTTGATTCCTAATTTCTTCCAGGACTCCAAGACCACCTTGGTGACTTCTGGATATGGATAAATGCCAACGGTCGAGATAGAAATAGAAAGTTCTTTCCCGTCTTTTTTCCGTGTATCCCCTTCCAATTTCCAACCGGCTTTATCTAATAAATCCTTTGCCTTATCTAGGTTTAAGGTATACTTTTTTAGATCATCTGCTTTAGCCCAAGAAGCTGGCGAGATTGGAGAGTAAAGCGGTTGACTGCTGCTATTAACGATGTTCTTGATAATTTCGTCAGTTGGGGTAGCGTAGGCTAAGGCCTGCCGAACGCCTCTTTCTGAAAGAGTGGTTGATTTGGTATTTAAAAATATTCCCACGTAGCGGCGATAAATTGGCTGGGAGTAAGCTTTAAAATTTGGCCACCTCTCAAAGACCTTTTTATCGGCAGCCGTGACTCCTCCCAAACCTTGAATCTCCCCTAATTTCAACGCTTGAATGGCTAAATCATAAGACGGATAAAATTTAAAGGTTAGGTCAAAGCCATTTTTAGTTAAGGTAACGTGGTCGCTAGCGGTTTCTTTAACTTTAAAAATTCCCGTTCCCACGGGTTTAAAGTTATTTAAAGGGATGTGCTTAGGAATAATTCCGATCGTGATGATGGTTGGGAAAGGGACGAAGGACTCTTTAAGCTTGAACTTAACCGTGTAGTCATCGATCTTTGAGACTTCAACGTCCTTGAATGTTTCTTTATAAAGGGTTTCAAGGTTCGGGTTTTGAGCTAACTGGATGGTATAGACGACGTCATCAGCGGTGAATTTTTGCCCGTCATGCCAATAGACATCTTTCTTTAAGTAGAAAATATACTCCCGGTCGTTTTGGATTTCAAATTTTTCGGCTAAATCTGGGACGGCCTCGCCAGTCACGGAGGTTTTGACTAAACCGCGGTAAACCAAACGGTTTATGTCCTTTTCAACGTCTGCCGTGCTAAATAACGGGTTTAAAACTGAAGGGGAACCGATTATGCCTTCAGAATAATATTGGTGGCTGAGGTTTTTTTCGACTTGGGAACTAAGAGGTAGGACATAGACAGGGTAAGCGTAATTAAAAGAAACCCAGATAAAGATTAACAAGGGAATAATAGAGATGAACAGCCTAGGGTGGCGCTTGATGGAGCTCAAAATGTACCAATAGTAAAATCTAATTTTCCTATTCATTGGTTTATTTAACGATGGCGACTAACGCAATCGCGATGGTCATGAAGAGGAAGGCGGAAATAATTGTAGCGATATAAAGGATTTTTTCTACTCCTCGCCGCGACCGATACACTGCCCCCTCTCCGCCAAAGGCGCTTGATAAACCGACGCCTTTGCTTTGAAGAAGGATAAACAGGATCAAGAGGCAGGAAACAATGATTTGTAAGACAGTTAAGATATCTTTCATGAACTTTAGTATTTTAACATATCTTTTCAAAATTTAGCAAGCGAACCTCAGTGCATGAGCCAATGGAGGAAGGAAGAAACAAAGCCGATCAAAAAAGACGAGACGATAGCAGACCAGAGGACATTTAGGTACATCGGGGGTATGATGAACCCCTGATAGGTAAAACCTTCAAACTGGAAGCTGACGATAAAGAATTGGGGAACGAAGACGGTAACTAAGTAGATAATGATGACATTGACGACCCAGCTAAAGAAACCGAGAGTGAGGAAGTTGATCGGAAGCATTAGCAATTTTAAGATGGGCCGGACAAATAGAGCCAAAAAGCCAAAGACAGCGGCCGCTTTAGCCAGAGTTAGAAAATCTTTGTTATAAGTTAAACCTGGAAAAGTGTAAGCGATGGCTGCGAAAGACACGGCGTAAAAAATAAACGACCGCAGAAAACGTTTCATAACACTAAATTACCATAGCGGTTGGTTGGGTGTAAAGGGGTTTGGGAAATTAACGCTTCTGCCATGATAGCGTTTCCCACAAAATCAGTCATGAAGACTCGCTTCCCGCATTTCGGACAGATTTCATGCGGACATTGATTTTCCACAGAATGCGGCAGGATGCTGCAAGGATATATGGGTTCGAATGTTTGGTCTTTCTTTCGAAAATTTCCCACTCTCGCTCGTGTTAGACTAACCCAGATTTTACATCCTGGACATCGGACCGCGATATCTGCATAAAGGCACCACCATTTTGCGACTGTCACAAACGTGGATCGGTACTGTTGTTTTGCCCTACCCTGTTGACCCATCAAAGAACTCTCCTCCTTCCCAAATTTTTTTGATTATACTTTCAGCTTGGCTGAAAGTCAAATGAGTGTGCAGGACCTATACATGACGTAACACTTGCTCCTTAGTTACTACATTACTTTTAACATATTCTGCCGGTGTTTGATAGCCTAGAGATTGATGAAATCTCCTGTAGTTGTACTTTTGGTTAAAGGCCATACAGTATCCTCTTAACAACTCAATATCGGGATACAGATCCTGATAGTGGA
>JAMCZT010000001.1 GCA_023485445.1 Patescibacteria group bacterium | reverse complement strand
CATGGTTAGCGTGAGGATGGGGGTGAGGATGGGTATTTTCTTTCGCAAACATTATTATTCCTCCCCTTTCTTGTGACCGTTTCCTTTAAACGCTTTAAACAAGGAAAGACCCTCCCGAACGGCCGTCACCACCCCGATAACACTCGAGGCAGGTCCGGCAATTTTAGTGTCAAAAGTTTCAACCATTGATTCCGTGTGGCTTAAAATATGGTTCACTTTTTTCAAATTCTCTCTTACTTCTCGAAGAACTAAAATAACGTAAACACCAACCGCGATAATAATAAGGGAGACTAAAAAGACAATAATTGAAAGAAAAATTGAAGTATCCATTAGGCAGTACTCCTAAACGGGAGAAATATTTAACTTGATATATTTTAATAATATTAACTTCTTGCTTATCCGTCAAGAGGGAACTTAAAATGATGTAACTCTTTTAACTTATACTTTCTTTTATTTCGTGTATTCTTTCTCAAGAACCTCGTTTTCCTTTCCCATTACAACTTGGTCTTTTCCATTAATAGCGATCTTCGTCGATCCAGCGTTCCCAGTTTTAATTTTTATTCTTTCTTTCCCCGTAAAAGTTTTACTTACGCCATTTACCAAGACCCCCTCATATTTATTTTCACCGTCAACCGTCACGCTCACCCAAGAGGAGTTTGGGCCGATGGATAAAACTACCGTCAAATGATCTGGTTGGGCGGAAGCTGTCGCGGGAACCACTAAACTGGCAGGAGAAGTGGCCGTGGGACTAACCGCAAGAGGAGATTGCTCTACCATGACCACCCTTTTGACCGTGCTGATTTTGCCAAATTTATTTTCCGAAGTGATAGTTAAAATGTTAGTTCCAACGGGTAAATCGACCGAAACAACAAAATTTCCTCCTGGGGAAAGCTGGACTGGCTGGCCGTTAATTTTTAGAACGGCTTCTGGATAAGTGTAGCCGACCACGCTCACCGCCGAATTAACCGTCCGGAAGTTTTCTGTGGGCTCGTCCACCGCCAGATTTGGCGCCGCAGTAAACAAGTTGTATTGTTGGTAAAGGTAATAAGAAACTCCCGCGACCGAAAGGATAATAAAGGCGGCGATAATCAAAGCTGGAGTTAAGATAAAGAGTGGTCTTTTAATTCCCTTTAAGCTAGAAATCGTTTTAGGAGTATTTTTCCTTTCGTCATATTCCCTCCGAAAAATCGCTTGGAGCTCAACTGTATTTAAGCCTAAGTAACAACCGTAGTTACTGATCAAACCTTTGATATAAGTCGGAGCGGGAAGTTTAGTGTAGTTTCCTTTTTCCAAAGCTTCTAAAACCGCTTTCCGGATTTTTGTCGCCGCTTCTACTTCCTCAAGACTGACACCCTTGCGCCGACGTTCCTCTGTCAATACTTCCCCAACCGTTTTCATCGTTTATTCCTCCGCTTGAGTTTCTTCCCCACCTAAGGCGACTTCAGGGTCTCGTACCAAAACATCCCTTGCTTTACTTCCGTCTGCCACGCCAACCACTCCCGCCGATTCTAGTTCGTCCAGGAGTCTAGCCGCCCGAGCGTAACCAATCCTCAACCGTCTTTGAAGAAGGGACGCAGAAGCCCGGTCGTATTGGCAAATTACCCTTACTGCTTCCTCAAAAAGATCGTCCCGCTCATCTCCACCCCCACCGTTAGAACTGCCTTTTCCAGAAAGCCGGCTAATCGGCATAGTCGTAATTTCTTCAGTATACTGGGGTTCGATGCCTGATTTCCGCAAGAAATCAATCAATTTATTTAGTTCTGGTTCAGAAACGTAAACGCCTTGAATTCTTTGGGGCTTGGAGATATCTGGAGGAACGTAAAGCATGTCTCCCTTTCCTAAAAGTTTCTCCGCTCCAGGTTGGTCGATGATTACCCGCGAATCAACTAAAGAAGTAACGTTAAAAGCAATCCGGCAAGGAATATTGGCTTTGATTAAACCGGTAATGACATCCACAGATGGCCGTTGAGTCGCAAGGATTAGATGAATCCCCGTTGCCCGAGCCATTTGAGCTAAGCGGCAAATGGAATCTTCCATTTCCACTGGGGCAAACATCATCAAATCGGCTAACTCATCAATAATAATGACGATGTAAGGCAACGCCTGGAAACCGGACATTTCGCTATATTGCTCAATGTTTCTCGCCCCTACTTCTGCAAAAAGTTTATATCTCCGTTCCATCTCCGCGATCGCCCACTTTAATGAGGAAAGTACCTTCTCAGGTTGGGTGATGACGGGGGTCAAAAGATGCGGAATTCCATTGTAGCCTGAGAGCTCGACGATCTTCGGGTCAACGAGAATCAATTTAACTTCATTAGGAGTAGCCCTAAAAAGCAACGAAGCGATAAATGAATTCAAACAGACGCTTTTTCCGGAACCAGTCGCTCCCGCCATTAAGACGTGAGGCATCCGATTGATATCCCCTATTACCGGCTCGCCGGAAACATCAAGTCCAAGGGCGATAGCCATCTTTGATTTTGCTTTTTGCATCGCCGGCGAAGTCAAAAGATGCTTCAAACCGACAATTTCTGGGCTAAGGTTCGGCACCTCGATCCCAACCAATGATTTGCCTGGAATCGGGGCCTCGATCCGAACGGTTCCCGTTGGCGCCGCCAAGGCCATGGCAATGTCGTTTGCCAAACCAGTAATTTTGGTTAATTTTGTCCCTAAAGCAATTTCTAAGGCGTACTGTGTCACGGCTGGACCGCAGTTTACCTCGACCACACGAGCCTGAATCCCAAAACTTTCCAACGTTTTTTCGATCACCGCCGCATTATGCTTCAAATCTCCCCGAGCGGCTTTTCCTCCAATTTCGTCGGAAAGAATACTTAAGGGAGGATACTCCCAAACTCTATTGGACATCGGAACGTTATTGACCAAAGCTCCTTCCAGTTCCGGAACCGCGGGAGCCGCATGGGTTTCAGGTTTTTTCGCTTCCTTGGACACTTCCGCCGGTTTTAACCCTTTTGTATTAAAAACTGGATTTCGGTCATTTAAGAAATCTGGTTTAGCCTTAGGCGAAAAATAGCCTCGGAAGAGATAATTTTTAACGAAATAAATTCCGCTAGAGACGGATTTCACTATTAAGTTAAGAGTAGTATCAAGCGAAGTGTTAAATAAAATAACTAACGAAAGGACAACGCAAATCAGAAGGACAAAAAAAGCACCAGCTCCTGAAAGAGCTTTCGTAGAGATTTCCCAAAGTATATTTCCAGTCTCGCCACCTGAGTTTGCCGCCAGAGCAGAGCTAAGAGATAATAACGAAGCAAGGAATAAAATTAAACCGACGAGAACATTATTGGTCAGAAAAGGGAGCTTTAGTTTAGTTAAATTCAAACCCGCGATAGTTAAGACGAGAGGTAAAAAGAAAGCACCCCAACCAAAAAATTTAAAAACTTCCGATTGAAGCTGGTTAGCCGTACCACCTTCACCTAAAAAGGCCAAAGTGATCAAACCTGCGAGAAACAGGAGAAAAATTGAAGAAATAGTTTGAAGAGTTCTTTTCTTTAGTTTTAGGTCAAAAGGATTTTTTCGTCGACGGCCCATCAAGGTAAATTATATTCGAAAGGGTTACCAAAAGTCAAAAGGCACTTATTCGAATTCTCTTTCAAATTCTATAGATAGTTTATTAAAAGTAAATTCCTAATTAAACCTCCACCACCACCGTCAGGACCATCGGCCGACGCTGGGTTTTTTGATAAAGGAATTTTTCAAGACTATCAATAATTTTCTCCCGGACGAAGTGCCAATTGGAAACTTTCCCAGCGGGGACCGATTTTTTGACTAATTCCTTAACCTCGCTGATCAACGGCTCTGCTTCCTTCATATAAACGAATCCCCGCGAGACTATATCCGGTTCGCCGACCACTTCCCCCGTGGATTTTTTAATAGTCACTATTACCACCACGACCCCCTCTTCCGCGAGTACTCGACGATCGCGCAAGACAACGTCACCCACGTCGCCAACCCCTAGGCCATCAACCATAACGTTGCTGGTTTCCACTTCTCCGTCCAGCTTTGCCCCGTCTTTGGTAAATTCCAAAACGTTTCCCTCTTCGAGGATGAAAATGTTTTTAGAATCAACACCCGCGTTTGTCGCAAGGTCAGCAAAACGCTTCATCTGACGATACATTCCTGAAATGGGTACAAGATAGCGGGGTTTGGTGAGATTAAGCATTAACATCAGCTCCGCCTGGGCACCGTGTCCGGAAACATGAAATTCATCCGTAATGTCGGAATAAATCACTCTCGCCCCTAACCTAGTCAAGTTATCCACCACCTCATGAACTGGGTCTTCGTGTCCAGGAATAGGATCCGCTGAAAAGATCACCAAGTCACCAGGATGGATCGAAACAAATTTATGCGCACCATTAGCAATCCTGGTCAGGGCTGAACCTGATTGCGCTTGGCTACCGGCCACGATCAGAGTCAATTTTGAGGGCGGCTGCTTTTCAATGTTCTCTATCCGGACTAAAATATCATTCGGGAATTTGATGTAACCGAGCTCTCGAGCGACAATAAGATTTGATTCCATCGATCGGCCAACTAGGGCAACTTTACGGCCAAATCTCATCGAAGCTCCAATGGCTTGCTTAACCCTAGAAATGTTAGAAGAAAAGGTTGTAATTATAACCCTTCCGGTAGCTTCCTCCATCGCCTCTTCAAACTTCGGCTCGATCATGCTTTCCGATAAAGTAAAGCCTAGTTTCTCGCTTCTCAAGGAGTCGGACATTAGGGCCATTACCCCCCGCCGGCCGAGTTCGGCTAACTTAGCCGTATCCGTCGGTTTCTCATCAACAGGAGTCATGTCAAATTTATAATCCCCAGTGTGAACCGTCGTTCCCAGAGGAGTGGACAGAGCGTAACCAACCGCATCGGGAATAGAGTGGCTAACTCGAAAAGCTTCGGCCTGGAAGCTTCCCAGTTGGATTCTTTGACCAGGCTCGATCACGTTAACTTTCATCATCTGCTGTAGGTTGTGCTCTTTAAGCTTAACGTTGATCAGACCTGCCGTAAGTTTTGTGGCATAAACCGGCACGGAAAGTTCCGGCAAAATGTAGGGTAAGGCGCCGATGTGGTCTTCGTGTCCGTGGGTAATAAGGACCCCCCGAATTTTTTGTTTCTTATCCCGCAGGTAACTAATGTCAGGGATTACCATGTCAATCCCAAACATCGTTTCATCAGGGAAACCCATACCGCAATCGACAATAATAATGTCGTTTTCGTATTCGTAAACAAACATGTTTTTCGTAACCTGTCCATTCCCCCCTAAGGGAATAAATTTTAATTTTCCTCTGATAAGGTTTCTTTCTTTCATTTCAAGTTTCATAATTACCTCTTGTCACCCAGTTGAAAATCCTAAACTTATCTAATCGCCTACCTTTTTTTAAGAAACCAAAAACTAAATAGTCAAAAAAGGGTAAGTTGGTTTGGGTCGATTTCTTTTTCTTTGGTTGGCCTAGAAGGTTCACTAACCATCGCGGGATTTTTCAAGACCTCTCTGATGACCAGGAAGTCTTCTTTCAGGGCTTCCATCACTGCCCCAGACCTTAAGGCCGCGGCGGGATGATACATAGGCGTGACAATTATATCACCTACTCGTACTGGCCGTCCATGAACCTCACTAATCCTAGCGTTTGGTAAAAATTTATTCAAAGAATATCTGCCTAAAGTGACGACAATCTTTGGTCTTATTATCTCTATCTGATGATTTAAATAAGGAGCGTAGGCTTCGATTTCGTTTGGCAGAGGATCACGATTTTCCGGGGGCCGACATTTAACCACGTTGGTAATATAAACTTCTTCCCGCTTTAAACCAATCGACTCAATTAATTTATCCAACAATTTTCCCGCATTGCCAACAAACGGTCGTCCTTTTAGATCTTCCCAAAAACCAGGCGCCTCGCCGATAAATAAAACTTCTGCGTCCGAATTGCCTTCCCCAAAAACTAACTGGGTACAGCCCTTCATTAGAGGCAAGTCCTTATGTGCTTTCAATTCTTCTTCAATTTTCTTTAGTTGTTCTTGTTTTGACAGCATAACCTTACTCTACCAAGTTGGGAGAAACTCTTTTAGGTTTTCCTCAGTAATCTGAAACTTGCTACCTTCTCCTAGAAGAATCTTTTTTGCTACTTTTCTTGCCACCGAGGAGATATTTCTATTCAGCATCCTTACCCCCGCGTCATAACCTAGCGGACGGACAATCTTTGGCCAAACCGATTCTGCAATCGTTAATTGGTCCGGCTGCAGGCCATTTTCGGCAACGATTTTTGGCAAAAGATAAACCTTCCCTATTTCAATTTTTTCCTGGTCAGTATAGGTTGGCATTTGGATAATCTCGAGACGATCCAGAAGGGCGGCAGAAAGGGTACCTAAATTATTAGCAGTGCAAACGAATAAAACATCAGATAAATTAAAAGGATAGTCAACGTAATGATCAACAAAGGTAGAATTTTGTTCCGGATCCAGGACTTCCAGCAAAGTCGCCATTATATCCGAGCGAAGCCCCGACTCACCGCTAGCTTTATCGATCTCATCTAACAAAATCACGGGGTTTTTTACTGCCGTTCGTTGTAAGACCTTGATCACCTGCCCTGGTTCAGCGTTTGGTAAGCTTCGGGTTTGTCCTCGTAGTTGGATAGTACTACCTATCGCCCCCATGGAAATCCGGGCAAATTTTCGCCCCAAGGCCTCGGCAATAGAAGAAGCAAGGGTGGTTTTTCCGATCCCTTGCAATCCGACAAAGCAAAGGACAGGCGCATGACCGGAAGCAGTAGTTTCGTTTTTTTGGCGTAGGTTCCTTACCGCTAAAAATTCCAAAATCCTTTCTTTTACTTCGCTTAAGCCATAATGGTTTTTATCTAGAACATTTTGGGCATTTTTTAAATCTAAGTTTTCTGAACTTTCTTTGTCCCAAGGCAAACTCGTAATCCATTCTAAATAGTGCATCAAAGAGTCGTACTCCAAAAAATAATCCCCCGAATCTTTCATATGCTCAAGCCTTTCGATCATCTCATTAATATTAGCAAGTAAATCCTTCGGAAGATTAGCTTGGGTAACTTTTAATTTTGCTTGTTCGATAGCCATTGAAATTTTCTCCAACTTAAATCGCTATGGAAGTCCTAAGTATCCCTGAGCAACCCCTTGTTCCGACCAAACTACTCCTAGGGAACCGATTTTAGTCACGACTGCCAAGGCAGGCTCAAACTCTTTCTTTATTTCTAAACTAAAATAAGGCTTAAGGACTTTTTTTAAAGATTCGGCATCAAAACTTTTAAGTTGCCTAAAATTTAGATAAAGGCTCCCAGACGATCCTGGGGGGAGCTGAAGCCTAACTGATTTAAAGTAATCCTGGCTAGACAAAGAGTCCTCACGGCCTTGATAAACCCTTAAAACTTTCGTAAAAGCCTCCGGGTTAGATCCCATCACAACGTTTTCTCCAACCAATCCAAAGGTTGAAACAAAAGGGGAATCAGCAGATGTGATAGAATAATAATTTACATCGTCAACCTTGCTTTCATTATAACCAATACCCGCACCTTCTGTCCTGCCAATTGACTGGCTTTCAATATTTTTAAGTTTTTTTAATTCCGCCTCAAGTTTGGCTTTATCTTGAATTTTTCCAATCACCGCAAAATCTATTTCCTTATTCCCTGGAAAGGCAACCACCGATAAGGTATTTTCCAGGCTGTTTAGAATCGAGTTTCCAGGTAAATTAATCATCGCCTTAGCATTTGGAACCTGGGCGTAAAGCAGAGCATTGCTGGGAGTAAAATTAAGTTTTCCCCAAGCGTCTTGCCCGTCTCCCTTTGGGAGAGAATTTAATGTCGCGTTAAACTTCAAACTTGATACATCAGCTTTCAGACCAATTTTTAGTGGCGTTGTTGCTTTAAACCAATCTGAAAAAGAGTTATTTAAGCTTAATCCTAAATTTTCTCCACCCCAATCCAAACCAAGGCTTCTGGCTAAACCAACCAATCCGGTTTTATCTGATTGACTCAAGTCAAACTTTAACAAAAGCCCTCGGTCGTTTGAACTGATGTTTAAATTGGAGGAAAGTTTATTTTGATAAGGCTGGTAGAAGTAAAAAGCAAAAACTGCTAACGAGGAGAGGATCGCTAATAGAAAGATGTACAAAATAAATACTAATGGTGGCTTAACCAATTTCAAGACTGGTAATTTCATTAATTTTTTTCTTTAGAAGCTCAAGTCGCCGCAGATTTGAGCTTCTTAGTTTTACTTTTGTTTACTTAACAAATTTTCTCGTTAAGTTAATCCTGCCCTGCTCATCGATTTCTGTCACTCGAACCTTAAATTTTTGACCCATCTTGACCTCTTTAGTAATATCCTCAACCCGATAAGGCGCTAATTGGGAAATGTGAACCAAACCCTCTTTCCCAGGTAAAATTTCAACGAAAGCCCCAAAAGGCATAATCCGTTTAACGATTCCTTCATATTCTTCGCCCGCTTTCACCTCATGGGTTAATCCTTCAATCCATTTAGTCGCCTTCTCTGAAGCCACAAGATCAGTGCTGGAAATCATTACGGTTCCATCATCTTCTATGTCAATCGCGACCCCAGTTTCTTCGATGATTTTATTGATGGTCTTTCCACCTGTTCCGATCACTTCTCCGATTTTCTTCGGCGGAATATGGATCACGGTAATTCTTGGCGCGTACTTAGAAAGCTCCGATCGCGCTTCAGGAAGAGCTTCGAGCATTTTACCTAAGATAAACATCCGGCCTTCTCTAGCGCGAGGAAGAGTCTTTTCGATCATTTCTTCAGTCAAACCAGGAATCTTGACATCTAGTTGGATGGCAGTAATTCCCTTTTCCGTTCCAGCAATCTTGAAATCCATATCACCGTAAAAATCTTCTAGAGCCTGAATATCGGTTAAAATCTCAAACTTTTCACCTTCAGTTACTAGACCCATGGCTATTCCTGAAACGGGAGCCGAAATTGGCACACCAGCATCCATCAAAGCTAGGGTCGACCCGCAGGTCGCTCCCATGGAAGTTGAACCAGAAGAAGATAAGACTTCTGAAACTAAGCGGATAGTGTAAGGAAATTTTTCTTGGTTTGGGATGACTGGCAAAAGCGCACGCTCTGCCAAAGCTCCATGACCGATTTCTCGCCGTCCAGGAGAACCAATTCTCCTTACCTCACCCGTGGAGTAAGGCGGAAAGTTATAATGGTGCATATATCTCTTGGTCCATTCGCCTTCCATCCCCTCAATCAGCTGTTCTAATGAAGTCGAGCCTAAAGTAGCAGTAGTCAAAACCTGGGTATCCCCTCGTTTGAAAAGAGCCGAACCATGCGTTCTAGTCAAAAGTCCCACCTCGGCCGTAATTTGGCGAATTTCGTCTAGTTTGCGGTTATCGGGCCTCTTTTTGTCTTCCACGATCGCCGCCCGAACCATTTTCTTAACAGTTTTGTCAAAAATTTCAGACATTTCCGCTTTAGTTAACTTACCTTCGAAAAGTTTATACAACTCCTCTTTAAATTCGCCGGCAGCATCTTCCCGGGCCGCTTTATCAGGATTAAAAAGTTTTTCCTTAAAATGATCCTTCACATAATCAATAATTTCGGCCTCGATTGTTTGGTCGATTTTTTTGACGTCATAGGCTGCCTTTTCTTGCCCAACTTCTTTAACCAACTCTGAAATCAACTCAATCACGGGCTGAACTTTTTCTTTGGCAAACTTAATCGCTTCTAAAGCTTCCTTCTCTGGAACCTCTTTCGCGCCCGCTTCGATCATCACCACCCGCTCACCACTCGCCGAAACAACTAAATCCAAATCTGAAAAATCCTGCTCTGTCCGGGTTTGATTAAGAATTAGCTCCCCGTCTTTTAAACCTACTCTCACTCCTCCAACCGGTCCGTTCCAAGGAATGTTGGAGATCGAAAGCGCGGCGGAAGCAGAAATTATCGACAAAATATCCGGATCGTTTTCCTGGTCGTAGGAAAGAACGGTCACGACAACTTGGACTTCGTTAAAATAATCTTTTGGAAAAAGCGGCCTTATCGAACGGTCAATCAACCGTCCGGTCAAAATTGCTTCTTCGGTCGGTCGGCCTTCCCGCTTAATAAAACGGGAGCCAGAAATTCTTCCCGAGGCGTAAAGACGCTCTTCGTAATCAACGGTTAAAGGAAAGAAGTCAAAATCTTCCTTTGGGGCCGAAGAAACAACGGTGGCTAAGACTATCGTGTCCCCATAGCGTCCAACAACCGCTGCGTTAGCTTGCCCAGCCAATTTGCCAGTCTCTAAACTTAAGGTCCGGCCGCCCCATTCGATTTGTTTTTTGGTAACTTTCATGAAATTTTCTTAAGAGGAGTAAAGTAACCAACGTGAGCAAAGCGACCAATCTTGATTGCTTTGATTACATCGGCGACCTTATTCCCCTTTATGACCTCCTTTATCTCTATTTTATTCTTAAAAAAACCAGTCGTTTATTTACTTAACTTTAATCTTTCAACTAAAGTTTTATATCGGTCAGGATCCTTTTTCATTAAATAGAGTAGAATCCTTCTTCTCTTATTAACCATTTGCAAGAGCCCGCGTCGAGAGTGGACATCTTGCTTGTGAAGCTTAAGATGCTCCGTCAATCGAGCGATCCTCTCTGAAAGCAAAGCGGCTTGGACTTCCGGAGAACCAGTATCGCCTTCCCCTTGTGAGAAGTCCTGCATAATCTTTTGTTTGTGTTCTTTTTCTAAAGCCATAAATACTCCTATCTCAAGTATATCAAAAATAATTCTCTTCTTGCAACTACTTTATGCTAGTCGAGCTTTTGTAGATCTTTGGAGAAAACCAAGACCGATCGGCGGGAGAATCTTTTGAAGCTCCATTATCCTGGGTAGTTTTTTGAGAAGGAAAATTTTCACCCTCAAAAGGAGCCTCGTTTGGACGTACTTCCGGAATAGTTTGAGATTCATTATTTGCAGGCTGGTTTCCGATCACCCGCAAGCAAGCAGCTGCCGCTTCAAAAGTTTCAGCCGTCGTTCCTTGACTAAAATTACTTGTCGCCGCTTTTATTCCTGTGAGCCAACAATTCGCGGAAAGTTCGTAAAAATTAATCCCTATCTCTTTGAATAAATTCACCAAAAGTTGGGACGTGGAACTGGAGCTGGGATCAACCACGTTGATTTTACCAAATTGGGCATTCGAGCTGTGATGGTCAACGTTAACCGTCGCAGCACTAGAAAAAAGCATCTGGTCGAACAATTTCCCTAACTGGTGTAAATCAGGAGTATCCACGACAAAAATAAGATCAAAATTGGACCCAGAGTAAGAGTATTGGATTTGGTCAGGGTTAATCATGCCTTCTCTTGGCGTAATAACCAAGTTAAATTTATTACCTTCCACGTTGTAACTGACCTTTTCAATGGAGCCTTCAACGTAATCGAAAGAAATCACTAAATTATGAGGACCTAAGCTAGTTATCAATTTTTCAAAACCAGGCAAAATATTGGCCGCGGGAGGCACCTCGCCACCGACGCCGACCACAACCTCTTTCTTAAAAGTCACTAGCAACTGGTAAAGACCTAAAACGGCAGCCAAACCATCCAAAGACGGATTAGTTCCGGTAACGACCAAAATTCTTTTTGATGGGTTAATTAAATCTTTCAACTGATTTGCAACGTTATTAATTTGCATCCTCTTAAAAACCGAAACCTCCTTCCAAATAAAAGTAAAGCTTACCTTTATCTTGGCAGGAGGGCAAGGTAAATCCTATAACTATAACCTCTAACTTATTTTTACTGCTTCAATTATATCACCAATTGTAAAGTCGAGTTTAGCGTCAGGCACTAGCCCAAACTCCATATTATCGGTCGTTTTGGAAATTTCTTCTTGCAAGTGGCGCATTGATTTTATCCGGCTACGACCTATTTCTTCTTGATCTCTTTTCACTCTAATAGTATTTCCCTTACTAATCGCCCCCTCGATCATCTTACAGCCAGCCACCTTTCCACCCTTAGCCTCAAACAAGGCAATTACCGTCGCTTTACCTAAAACTTCTTCCGTAATTTTTGGCTTGGCCAAGGCTTCCAAACCTTCTTTTAATTCATCTAGTAACTCGTAAATAATATTAAAAACCCTGACGTTTACTTTCTCTTCTTCGGCTAGTTTTGATGCGGCAATGGAGGTTTTGACGTTAAAACCAATAATTAAAGCCTTTGTAGAAGCCGCCAACATTACGTCAGACTCGGAGATTTCACCAGTAGCGCGATGGATAAACTTTACCTTCTGGGTCTCTGTTTCCAAAGCTTCGATTGCCGTGGAAATTGCTTCCAGCGACCCGGCCACGTCAGCTTTGATGATAATCCTTATTTCCACTCTCTCCGGCTGACCTAGCAACTCTAATCCAGGCCGCTCGGCCAATTCCTTGGTAATTTCCTGATCTTTCTTCGCTGACAAAACGGCCGTCTGGAGGAGAAGCTTTTCTCCCACGTCAGGAACGGATTCCAAACCTAAAATTTCTACTGGAGTAGATGGCCCGGCTTCTTTAGCCGGCTTTCCATCCGCCCCAACCATCCCGCGGATTTTTCCCTTAGCCTTACCAATCACCACATAACCACCTGTTCTCAAAGTCCCGGTTTGCACTAAAATAGTCGCTACAGACCCCCGAAAGCGGTCCAAGGAAGATTCTATCACTACTCCCTCAACAGAAGCTTCTGGATCTGCTTTTAATTCCTGCATATCTGCTACCAATAGAATCATTTCTAAGAGCTCGCTAATCCCCGCTTTGGTTTTTGCTGAAATGTTAACCGTGACCACGTCCCCACCGTAACCCTCGACAAAAACTTCGTTTTCAGCCAATTGTTGTTTTACCTTTTCGATGTTCGCCGTTTCCAAATCAGTTTTATTGATTGCCACGATCATCGGAACGTTTGCCGCTTTGATATGGGCAATAGATTCTTTAGTTTGAGGCATTACCCCATCGTCCGCCGCGACAACCAAAATAGCAATATCCGTTACTATCGCTCCCCGAGCGCGCATCTGGGAAAAAGCAGCATGTCCAGGAGTATCGATGAAAGTAATTTTCCTTCCGTTTACTTCGACCTGGTAAGCCCCTATATGTTGGGTAATCCCACCGTGTTCCCTAGCCGTAACGTTGGTATGGCGAATCGCGTCCAATAACGAAGTTTTTCCATGGTCGACATGACCTAAAATGGTCACGACCGGCGGGCGAACGATTAAGTTTTTTGTAGTTTCATCTTTCTTATTTTTCATCAATCTTTAACTTCCCTGGAACTTTCTTTTTGCTTTTCTTCTTGCCCTCAATTTTGGTTTCTTCTTTTTTTGTTTTTTTCCTCGTTGTTTTCTTTGTAGCCTTCTTTTCTGCGACGGATTCTTCTTTCGTTTCTTCGGGATTTTCTTCTTCAGGCTCTCTAGCTAAAACATTCTCCGCCCCTTTGATATCAATCCTCCAACCGGATAGCTTGGCTGCTAAACGAACATTTTGGCCTTCTTTCCCGATGGCTAAAGATAACTGATCTTCCGGTACTTCGACGTGAGCCGTTTTTTCTTTTTGATCGGTTTCGACGTTATCAACTTTAGCAGGAGAAAGGGCCGCAGCAATAAATTTTTTCGGATCTTCGCTCCATTGGATAATATCTACCTTTTCTGTACCTAATTCGGCAATGACCGCTTGTACCCGTACACCTTTTTGGCCAACACAACTTCCTACAGGATCGACTCCCGCCTGCTTTGAAGCAACCGCCACTTTGGTTCGCGTTCCCGCTTCCCGCGAGATCGCCTTAATCTCCACAATTCCCGAACCAATTTCGGGTACTTCCACCTTGAACAAACCTTCCACTAGCCCTTTGTGGGCTCGGGAAACAATAATGTCCTGCCCTCGAGCCGATTCTTTAATACCAACTATATAAAACCTAAGTCGTTGATTTAGCCGATAATTTTCCCCCGGTGTCTGTTCTTGGGAAGGCATCATCCCTTCCGCCTTTCCTAAATTAACAACAATATTGGGACCTTCAAACCTTTGGATCATCCCGTTAATCACCGAACCTACTCGGCGCTCAAATTCGCTCAAAATTGCCCCTTTTTCTGCTTCACGAATTCTCTGGAGTAAAACTTGCTTGGCAGTCTGAGCCCCGATTCGACCAAATCCAGGAGGAGTAATATCTTCACCTTCCCTTAAAACCCGCGCTTCGCCTGTCTCTGGGTCAAGTTCCACCTCTAAGTCTTCAACCGTTCCTCCAAAATCTTTTCGATAAGCCGCTTTAATCGCGTCTTGAATAATTTTTAAAATTTCTTCTGGGTCAAGGCCTCTTTCCGTTGCCGCCTGACTTAAAGCCGCCGCAAACTCAGTTCTTAACGCCATATGATTGCCTCCTTAAAAATTAAGGTGGGACTTACTTCCCACCTCAAAAAAAACAAAATACAACTGCTTCAACTTGTCTTAGTATAGCATTAAAAAAAGCTTAAAGTCAATGAATTGTGCAGGACCTATACATGACGTAACACTTGCTCCTTAGTTACTACATTACTTTTAACATATTCTGCCGGTGTTTGATAGCCTAGAGATTGATGAAATCTCCTGTAGTTGTACTTTTGGTTAAAGGCCATACAGTATCCTCTTAACAACTCAATATCGGGATACAGATCCTGATAGTGGA
>JAMCZT010000027.1 GCA_023485445.1 Patescibacteria group bacterium | reverse complement strand
TCCACTATCAGGATCTGTATCCCGATATTGAGTTGTTAAGAGGATACTGTATGGCCTTTAACCAAAAGTACAACTACAGGAGATTTCATCAATCTCTAGGCTATCAAACACCGGCAGAATATGTTAAAAGTAATGTAGTAACTAAGGAGCAAGTGTTACGTCATGTATAGGTCCTGCACAATTCCTTGACAACTTATAATTATCCTATTTATACTAGTTTCAACGCACTTTAAGTTGTGAATAATTTTATTAAAGGAGGGATCTCAAATGTTTTACGGTATCAAAGAACGTATTATCGTAGCATTGGATGTACCAACCCTTGAAGAAGCGTGTACCATCATCGAAGAGCTTCGTGATTATGTTGGGATGTTCAAAATTGGCTTAGAGCTAATCAACAACGCGGGTGTCGGGCCACAGATTCTTGTTGAAAAGATAAACAAAGCGCTCGACGGCAATCCTAGCCAAATCTTTTTCGACGGGAAATTGCTTGACATCCCAAATACCGTGGTTGGTGCAGCTAAGGCAGTGGCTGGGAAGGTCGGTTTCTTCAATGTTCATGCAACAGGTGGAGTCGAGATGATGCGGGCAGCCGTAGCAGTTGCTGGTTCGAGCAAAGTGTTAGCGGTTACAGTCCTCACATCGCTAGATGAGGAAGAATGCCAAGCGATTTACAATCGCCCTTCAAAAGTTCAGGTAGTCCAGCTAGCGAGATTAGCGAAATTAGCGGGTGTGCATGGGCTTATTTGCTCGCCTCAGGAAATTGCGGTTCTTCGAAAAAGGCAAGAGTTCCAATCAATGATTCTCGTGACGCCCGGAATTCGTCCCGTATGGGCGAAGAAAAATGATCAAGAGCGAGTAACCACGCCGGCGGATGCAATAATGGCTGGCGGCGATTGTTTGGTAATTGGTAGGCCTATTCTTGAGCCGCCTGAACCAATCGGATCTCGAGTTAATGCGGCAAGCCTGATTGCGGAGGAAATTGAAAAGGCCTTCGCTGCCCTGGCGGAAAAGGTTTCGGGGGAAAAGAAGGGGTGAAAATGAGCGGTAGAGAAGAGGACATTAATAGCCCATCCTTTTTAGGACGGGAAAAGATTGAGAGAGCGGCGAACCTTCTCTTAATGGAGCACTTGACCCGAGTCGGTGCTGTCATCAAAAACAGCCATTTACGACAGGAGGAACCCTGGAAAAGGCAACCAACGCGGTGATTAAAGAGGGCGGCGCTTTAGTGGCCGTGGCTATTTGTTGCAATCGCAGTTCTGTTTCAGGTCAATTACAAGATTTGCCATTAGTTTCGTTGACCGAAATACCCTTTACAAAATGGCCTGAAGAAGATTGTGACGCTTGCGTCAGACAAGTAGCGATGAATACGACAGTGGGACACGGCAAGGCGTGGCTAGAGGAACATCTAGACCCCAAACTCTGGCCGGCTTACGTAAAGCACGTTCTTCATTCAGCTTAATTAGTTATCTTGAGAGAGAAAGACCCTGCGGTTGTGACTGGAAACAGAAACAGCGGCAGGGTTTTCTTTTTTGCAAACAAACCTAGACAGGTTTTGATAAATCTGATAAAATATCTTACTGTATGAGTCATTACTGTAGGGCGTTAGCGATAAGTTGTATTGACTTTCGCTTCGTTACAAAAATTAGAGAGTATTTGGTAAATAAAGGACTTGAAGGTAATTATGATCTGATCGGGATTCCTGGGGCTTCGTTGGCGATTGATGAGGCGATTAAAGCGATAGAAATTTCCGATCGACTCCATCATCCTTCCGAAGTTTACGTTTTTGATCATGAAGACTGCGGCGCTTACGGAGAGGATAACTCTTCTGAAAAGCACCTAGAGAATTTAAGAAGAGCAAAAGAAAAGATTTTGGAAGTCGATCCCAAATTGAACGTCCATCTGTTTTTGACAAAATTTGACGAGATTGTAGAGGTAAATTAATTGGAAGTCACTCTGGCAGCGGAGAAAATATTTGAAATTGGCAATTTTCCGGTAACCAACACGTTTATCACCACTTGGATAGCCGCCCTACTTTTGATTGTCGTCTCCTTTTTTGCAACGCGAGACATGAAGAAAGTTCCTTCTGGACTGCAAAATTTCATGGAATTGGTAGTAGAAACTTTGTATAACCAAGTTGAAGGCCTCGCTTTCGAAAAGGCAAAAGTTTTTTTCCCTTGGGTGGCGACTTTTTTCATTTTTATAATCACGGCAAACTATTTGGGGTTAATGCCTGGTTTCGGGTCAATTGGGTTTACCGAAATTGAGCAGGGGAAAGAAGTGTTTGTTCCTCTTCTTCGAACGATTAACAGTGATTTGAACGTTACCTTAGGTCTGGCCTTGATTTCGGTAATAGTGACCCATTACTACGCGATTAAATATTTAGGGATTTTGGAATATATTAAAAAATATATCAGTTTGAATCCGATTTATTTATTCGTGGGATTGCTCGAGTTGGTGGCGGAGTTTACGAAGATCCTCTCGCTTTCTTTTCGACTTTTTGGTAATATATTTGCGGGTGAAGCTTTGATTACGACGATTTCATCTATGGCAGCTTTCGTAGTACCGCTGCCTTTTATGATGCTTGAATTGATTGTCGGTTTTGTTCAAGCGACGGTATTTATGATGTTGACACTTGTCTTTATGGTTGTTTTAACATCAAAACATGGCGGCGAAGAACATTAAAACGAAGTTAAATAAATTTTATAAAAGGAGGTGTAATTTATGGACATTACAGTAACCGGTGGTCTTATTATCGCTCTCGGCGGTATCGCTCCTGCATTAGGAGTAGGTATGATCGGAGCGAAAGCGATGGAAGCGATTGGTCGTAATCCTGAAGCGTCTGGAAAAGTTCTTCCGGCAATGCTTTTGGGTATGGCTTTCGCAGAAGCGATCGCAATTTACGCGTTAGTGTTAGCGTTTAGAGGTTAATTAGTGTAGTCATTCCCGACTTGGTCGGGAATGACAAAAAACGGAGAAATTAAGGAATTATCATGGATTTTCTTAAAGATTTTGGATTTCAACCAATCTTATTATTTGCTCAGATAGTAAACTTTTTGATTCTGCTGCTTATCTTAAAACGGTTTTTATATAAGCCAGTTTTAGCCATGTTGGAAAAAAGAAAGCAGACGATTGCTGATAGCTTGAAACAAGCCGAAGAAATTGAAAAAAGGCTTGCCGAGACAAAGGTTGAACAAGAAAAGCTCCTTTCACAAGCCAGTATGAAGGCTCAATCGTACATTGATGAGGCTAAAGAAGCCGCGAAAGAGTTTCAGGCTAAGTCTTTTGAAGAAACACGAGTCCACATGGAGGCAACGTTAATTAAGGCAAAGGAAACAATCGAACGAGAGCGTGAAAAAATGAAATCAGAACTGCAGAAAGAACTAGTAGGTTTGGTTATCGAGACTACTTCCAAAGTGGCTGGAAAAATTTTGACAGTAGAAGACCAAAAGAAATTATCCCAAGAGATTGTTAAGGAGATTAAATAATGAAGGCTCGAAAAGAAGTTGACAGAGTTGCAAAATTGGCCTTTAAGGGTAGCTTAAGTGAAGGGGTAGTTTCGGAAAACAAAGTTCGAGCTTGGATCAGGGCACTGATTAAGTCCAAACCCAGAAACCTAATCGAGGTTTTGAAAACGTATCAAGAACTGATAGCCGGGCAGTTGAAGAAGGAGTCAGCGCTGGTCGAATCCGTTTTACCTTTAGAAATTTCTGTTAAAGATAAATTAATTGACCGGCTCGAAGAGTTGTATGGAAAGAAGCTTCGGTTCTTTTTTGAAACAAATCCGGAATTACTTGGAGGAGTGAGGATAAGAGTGAATGATACGGTCTGGGATGGAAGCGTGTCAGGTAAATTAGAAAATCTAAAGAGGAAGGAATAAGAAGTAAAAAATAAAAATAAAAAATGCGAGGTATTATGTCAGAAAGTAATGGGATATTGAAAGAAATAGAGGAACAAATTAGCCAGATCCAGGCTGGAGCTCAGAAGAGCAACGTTGGAACTGTAGTTGAAATTGGGGACGGAATCGCTAAGATTGAAGGCCTTTCCCAAGTGATGAACAACGAGTTAATTGAGCTTAGCGGGGGGCTCTACGGATTGGCTTTGAATCTTGAGGAAAATGCAGTCGGGGTAATCATCTTAGGTGACTTCCATATTTTAAAGGAAGGCGACGAGGCCAAAACGACTGGTAAGATCCTCCAAGTTCCGGTAGGCGATGGTTTGGTTGGACGGGTGGTAAATGTTTTGGGCGAACCTATTGACGGAAAAGGGCCGATCAAATCAGACAAGACTTACCCAGTCGAAAAGATTGCTCCAGGAGTGGTGACTCGGGAGAGAGTTAATTCGCCTTTGCAAACTGGTTTAAAAGCAATCGACTCGTTGATTCCGATAGGCCGGGGACAAAGGGAGCTGATTATCGGTGACCGAGGTTTAGGTAAGACGGCCATTACGATTGATATGATTATTAACCAAGGAAAACTTACCGCTGAGGAACGGCCGGTGATTTGTATTTACGTGGCAATTGGCCAAAAGACTTCAAAGGTTGCTCAGATTGTTGATATTTTAGAAAAAAATGGGGCGATGGATTACACTATTGTCGTTTCCGCTTCCGCGGCCGATAGTGCCACCATGCAATTTTTAGCCCCTTATACTGGTTGCGCTATTGGTGAATACTTCATGGACCAAGGTAAGGATGCTTTGGTAGTTTATGATGACCTTTCCAAGCACGCTTGGGCTTATCGTCAGGTTTCATTGCTCCTTCGACGACCTTCCGGTCGAGAGGCCTATCCTGGGGACATTTTCTATCTACACTCCCGTCTTTTGGAACGGGCCGCAAAGCTAAATAAAGAATATGGTGGCGGATCGCTTACGGCACTCCCGATTATTGAAACCCAGGCCGGAGATGTTTCGGCTTATATTCCGACCAACGTCATTTCCATTACTGACGGTCAAATTTATCTTGAAGGAGACCTTTTCTACGCTGGTACTCGACCAGCTGTGAACATTGGTTTATCAGTGTCTCGGGTGGGAGGAGCGGCGCAAACCAAGGCGATGAAACAGGTTGCCGGAAGACTTCGAATCGACATGGCTCAGTTTAGAGAGTTGGCGGCATTTGCTCAGTTTGGTTCAGATTTGGATCAAGCCACTCGAGAGAAACTCGAGCGGGGTAAAAGAATTACAGAGGTATTGAAACAGCCACAGTATGAGCCAATGTCGGTGGAGAAACAAGTGGCGATTATTTGGACTGCAACAAACGGTTACCTTGACGAAATTGAATTAGGGAAAATCAAGGATTTTGAAGAAAAATTTCTTGATTTTATGAGTACTCGTGGAAAAGAGGTACTGGAAGCGATTGCGAAAGAAAAAGCTTTATCAGAGGAACTGACCGAAAAGTTAAAGAAAAAGATCGAAGAGTTTAAGGAAGGTTACAAATAAAGCATGGCGAGTACTAGAGAAATACGAAGAAGAATAAAATCAATTAAAAACACTGCTCAGATTACCAAGGCAATGCAGCTCGTGGCAGCTTCTAAAATGCGCCGTGCTCAAGCTCAAGTTTTAGCCGGGCGACCTTATAACGAACTAATGAATGAATTGCTTGGTAGTTTAAGCGGAAAAATTGATCGAAGTCTACATCCACTTTTAGCGACAAAAGTGGAGGAAAAGAATCGGAAAATAGGGATTATTTTGATTGGACCAAGCCGGGGTTTGGCGGGTGGTTTGATGAGTAATCTAATTCGGTCGACGGTTAATTTTATCGAAAAAAATGAATTGGCGGCGGGAAAGAAGATTAAAACTCAGTATAAAGAAGCTTATGAACTGAAAGAAGAAATTGAAGTGGAAGGTTTGGTAAACGAGGTGGAAAGTACAAGTTTTGGAGTAATTACGGTCGAAAGAAAAGCTCGAGACTTTATTTTGAAGTTAGGACACAAGTTAATTGGCGATTTTCAAAAGCTAAATTCTCCGCCAACTATGTTTGATACCAATCCAATTGCAAAGATAGCAATGGAAAGTTTTTTGGATGGGACGTTTACAGATGTTTATTTAGTTTATCCGCATTTTGTTAACACGATGACGCAGAAAGTAGTGATAAAGAAAATATTGCCGATCGAAGAATCAAGTTTAAGGGTAAAGGAAGAATCGGAAGATGTGATAGTGAGCGAATATACTTTTGAACCAAAACCGAATGAGCTTTTAAAAGCTCTTCTTCCCCATTTTGTGGAGATGGAAGTTTATCAGGCGGTCCTAGAAGCAGCTGCTTCTGAACACAGTGCACGGATGGTGGCGATGAAAAGTGCGACGGATAACGCAGAAGAAATTATTGATGATTTAACTTTAACTTATAACCAAGTTCGTCAGGCAGCGATTACTCAGGAGCTGCTCGAGATTACTTCCGCTGCAGCGGCGTTGGAATAGCTTTAAGGAGATATGAAAATGAATAACGTTGGAAAAATTGTTCAGATTATTGGTCCGGTGGTCGATGTGGAATTTTCCCAGGAAGCATTACCGGAGATTTATAATGCCTTGGAAGTAGAGAGACACAAAGGTAAGTTAATTCTGGAAGTACAGCAACACTTAGGCGATGGTTGGGTTCGTGCGGTGGCGATGGACGCTACCGATGGACTTAAACGAGGCCAGGAAGTAGTTGACACTGGCGCGCCGATAAGCGTGCCGGTAGGTGAAGAAGTTTTAGGCAGAGTTCTAAATGTAATCGGACAACCTGTAGATAACGCTGGTCCGATCAAGGCGGTAAAAAACTACCCAATCCATCGTCCAGCCCCAACTTTTACGGAACAAGAAACAAAAGTGGCGATTCTAGAAACTGGAATCAAGGTAATTGACTTGATTGCCCCCTTCGTTAAAGGAGGTAAGGTCGGTGTTTTTGGTGGAGCAGGGGTAGGTAAAACCGTTATTATCCAAGAGCTGATTCGAAACATTGCTGAAGAGCATGGTGGCTACTCAGTGTTTGCGGGAGTCGGAGAACGAACTCGAGAAGGAAATGATCTCTGGCGCGAAATGAAAGAGTCCGGGGTAATTAATAAAACCGCGATGGTCTTTGGTCAGATGAATGAACCGCCGGGAGCACGTCTGCGTATAGCTCTATCAGGATTAGCAATTGCCGAGTATTTCCGCGACGAGAAAAATCAGGACGTGTTGCTCTTTATTGATAACATTTTCCGCTTTTCTCAGGCAGGATCCGAAGTTTCGGCGTTACTTGGTCGAATTCCTTCTGCGGTTGGTTACCAACCAACTCTGGCGGCGGAAATGGGTGCTTTGCAGGAACGAATTACTTCGACGAAAAAAGGTTCAATTACTTCGGTCCAGGCCGTTTACGTGCCAGCTGATGACTACACTGACCCGGCGCCAGCGACGACTTTTGCTCACCTTGATTCGACGATTGCTTTGGAGCGATCGATTGCCGAGCAAGGGCTTTATCCGGCCGTTGACCCATTAGCGTCGACTTCTCGGGCTTTGGATCCGAAAATTGTTGGCCAAGAGCACTATGATGTTGCTCTAGGTGTGCAAAAAGTTTTGCAGCGCTACCGAGAACTGCAAGATATCATCGCCATTTTGGGAATGGAAGAGCTTTCTGATGAAGATAAACTGACGGTCACGCGAGCCCGAAAGATTCAAAGGTTCTTCTCGCAACCGTTCTTCGTGGGAGAGCAATTTACCGGTCGTACTGGGAAATACGTTCCAGTAGTTGAGACGGTTAAAGGATTTAAGAAAATCCTTGACGGCGAATATGATGACGTTCCGGAAGGTGATTTCTTCATGAAAGGTGGCCTTGAGGAAGTCAAGAGTTAGGGATTTTTAATTCATAATGATCAATGAAGCTCACTTGTTAATTAATTTAAGTTTTGCTTAGAGCAACGTCGCTTTCGTTAAATTGAAGGAAGATATTATCAGTTGTTTGAAAATTTAGTTGAGGTTTCATTGAAAATCGAGCCTTGATAATTGAAAATTAAAGAGTTATGAAACTAAAACTTGAGATAGTGACACCTGAAAAAAAGGTTTATAGTGACGAAGTCGATTCCGTTGTTATTCCTGGTGTGGAAGGTGAATTGGGAATTCTTCCCCATCATATTCCTTTGATGGTTCAGATTTTACCAGGAGAACTTCGAGTGAAAAAAGGTAATGAGGAACTAAACCTTGCGACGGGTGGGGGTTTCGTAGAAGTAACTGGTAAATCAGTCAAAGTACTAACCGATATGGCAGAGCGAGCGGAAGATATTAATGAAGCTAGGGTTGAAGAAGCCCGTTGTCGTGCCGAAGAAGCTCTCAAGGAACGACACCTCTCGGCCGAAGAATACGCGACCACTGCTGCTACTTTACAAAAAGCCCTTGCCCAATTGCGCGTAGTCCGGAAACGCCGCCACTAAGCGTATTTTACTTCATTTAATTTGATCCAGCCGTTAAAATTTCCTTCAACTGCGTCAGCGTGGGTTTCGTGGATTAATCCTCCCTTTTCGTTCCAGACGTACATCCCCTTTAAAGAAATCGCATCGCCGAGAGAGACGGGAATTCTTTTAGCGCGATCGAGATTGTGGGCGACGAGAACCGTTTGGCCTGAGGGACAACGGAAAATGAAACGCTGATGAGGAACATCTTCGGTATCGTCGGCTAAGATTTGAACCACTTCCCCTTTAGCTTCGAGGGCAATATGATCAAAATGTTTTTGAAAAGCATTTTCTACCGCTGATAGCATGTTTAAAATATAGCATGCCAACTAATTTTTGTCACCTTGTAAGATTAGATTACTAAATTATATAATTTTTGTTTTTTTGTCGAATTTTTTTACTTACTTCTGTTGACTAGAAAATCAGAGAGTTGCACTAAGAGATTACGGGTGGCCTGGTTTTTAGTTAGGAAAGGGATATTTTTCTTGGCTTTTTGGACATACTTCATCTTGATTGACCGTGAGTATTCCAGAGAGCCGGTTTTCTCAAAGATTTCCCTTACTATTTGGTATTTTGAAATGTCAATTTTTCCTTTTCCATAATATTTATTCAAGAATTGTTTTTGATCACGGCTAGCCTTTTTAAGCGCGTGAATGATAAGAAGCGTGTTTTTCCCCTCTTCGACATCAGAAGTAACAGATTTTCCCAAAACCAGCTCATTGCCAAAGACCCCTAAGATATCATCCTGGATTTGGAAAGCGATCCCGAGGTCGCGGCCAAATTCAGTGATTTTCTGGATTTGGTTTTGGGAACCACCTGCGAGCAAAGCGCCAATCGAAAGCGGGCCGCTAATAGTGTAATAAGCTGTTTTTAATTTGTGGATCGATAAGACATCTTTTTCTTCTTTTTTCTCGCCTGAACGAGAACAGGCTACGTCTAATATTTCCCCAAGAATAGTCTTAACAACAATTTCTGACAAATTAAGAATAGCCTCATTTTTAAGCCTCGCTTCAAAACCGCTTTCGGAAATAATTTTTATTGGATAATAAAGTCCTAAATCCCCTAGTAAAAGCGCTTGGGAAATCCCATAATGGTCTTGTCCTAGAGCAAAATAAAGGCTAGGTTTACCCCGTCGGGTGGAGCTTTTGTCAGCGATATCGTCATGGATTAATAATGCCGCATGCAAAATTTCGACTGCGGCAGCGACCTTTAAGATTTCAGGATCAAATTTTGGATTTATTAATTGGTATCCAAGTTTTACCAAAGTTCCGCGAAGGACTTTTCCTCCTAAAGCACTTTCAGAATAAATAGTATAAAGGTTTTTTATTTTAGGCGTTAAGGTCAAAACATTTTTTTCTTCAGTGGAGAAAAAATTAATGATTTGGGGAGTAATTTCTTCAGTTGAGGTTTTTAAGTAATCGTTAAAACTTACCTTCACTTTTATAGGCCTCAAGGAATTTTAGGATTTCCTGACGTTCTGTCAGGGCCTTTTGGGCTGATTGTTGCGGTGTTGAAAGGATACTTTCTAGAATTAGCGGTTTGGTGACTAACGAAACCTTTGATAGGGCACTTTTTGCCAAGTTTATGTTTTTGAAAACATCTTCACAAATTTGGTCGATTGTTTCATACCAAAAAATTTCTTGCAGTTTAGGTGTGAGCTTTGAGATTTTAATTTGTGATTTGAGGCCACTCTTTCTAAGCAACAAAGTAACGATGGGGCTGGAATGCCCATTTTTTAGGTCCTTTTCCCAGTCGTGGGCGTCATCATTCAGCTGTTTGGCGATCAAATAATGGGTAAAGAAACTCAGCAAATTTTTAACTTCGCTATCCGTTGCATGGCAACCAAGTTTGGATAAAATTACCACCGGGCCTAGCGAATGTCCCAGGGAACGTTCCGCCAATTTTTCGTAGTTTGCCCAATCGGGCAATTTTGCTTTTTTCATGTCGAGGAAATCTTTTTCAATACTTAAACGGCAATGGCTGACCTCCCAGGTATTTGCGTTTTCCATTTCGTTGATAATTTGATGGGCAAAAGTATTAAAGTTTTGGTCTGGCAGGAGATTATTAAAAATATTGGTCAGCTCACGCAGGCAGACATTTGCCGTCGGAAGGGATTTCGGATCCCCCTCACCGTCTAAAAAATTATCATAAATTGTGTAAGCGATCCAGCCGTAAAGATTTGCTTCTCCGAGCTTAATTAACAAGTCGTCGTCGATTTTTTTCCCGTTTTCTCCCAAAGCCACCCAAAAATAAAAAGGGGTTAGAGCAACTTGCCCGTCTTTATCAGCGCTTAGAATCATGTTCAAATTTTTAACAGCTTCTACCTTTAAATCCAGCGAAAGCTTAGAAAGGTTATCATTAACTTCTTTGATAATTTTCTCGCGAATGGCGTTCTCTTTGGCTTTAAAATTTTTTAAGGCTGTAGTCTCCTTTATTGAAGGGCGCATTAAATATTTATTTAAAGCCTCTAGGCAAAAGGCGGTAGTAAGGGGGGATGATCCGGCGTATTGAATTATTTCCTTTTTTACCGACTCTAAGACAAATGGGTAAGGACTCCAATGATCTTCAACCGAATTCGAAAGTAGGAAATTTACTTCTTTCCTAAGCTTGTTCCCATTGACACCCAGATTTAGAAGCGAAGAAATTTTCAAAGCGCAACTTAAACTGTTTCTTTTGATTTCATCCTCGCTTATCTTTTCAAAAAGAAATTTCTTCAAGATTTCCTTGTTCTCGTTTTTTAATTCTACGCGGGCTTCTTTGTATAATCTAGAAATAAAATAGATCGTTGGTAAAGGACCAAAATAATAAGGAGAACTAAAATTTTCTTTCTCGATATTTGAGTTAAGAAATGAATTAAGGTTAGGTAAATTGATTTTTTTTAGAGACAGAAAATAAGCGATATTTGCATTTACCACTAGGTCGACATCACGCCAGATCTTATCAAAGTCTTTTGGAACAACCCAAGTTTTGTAAGGACCCCCAACATCTTTTTCTAAGTTAGTTAAAAGAGAGACGATTCTGGCGATGACTTCCCCGTCTACCAAGTCTGGCCAATATTGGGCGAGTGCACTTAGGGAGCAAAAGGTGCAATCGAGATCATCAGGATAGGCTTTTTCTTTCGCCTCCAATGAATTTCTTGTCCAATAATTAAACGACCAATACTCATTTTTTTGAGTTAGCAAAAATGAAGCGGCTTTTCTTTTTATAATTTTTGTGATTGGAGTTTCTTTAAGGTCATTTAGGCACGAAAAAATTAAGGCAGTTTGGAACATTGAATTGGTTGGCCACGCCTTTTTAAATTCAGGTCTGTTGGAAGAAAAACTTAAAAAGTTTCCCTCTGTTTCCTGATGGTTACCTAAATAAATCAATCCCTTTTGGATTGCTTGCTCAATCGTCTGATTTTTCATGGAGATCTACTATATACAAGAAAAATTAAAAAGTTATTAAAATTTAGCGTTTAATCGGAATGGTTATAATAAAGGTTGAACCTACTCCTTCTTGGCTCACAACGGATAAATTTCCGTTAAAGCTCTTTTGGATGATTTCCTGGCAGATGGAAAGTCCCACTCCCGTTCCGCGGTCAAAATTTTTGGTCGTAAAAAAGGGATCAAAGATTTTTTTTATATTTTCTTTAGGAATTCCGATTCCCCAATCTTGAACCTTTAGTTCAATTTCCTTACTATTTTTAACAAACGTAATTTCAACCTTATTTTTCCCTCTTGAATTTATTGTTTCATATGAATCAATTGCATTCAAAACGAGATTAGTCAATAGTTGATTAAACCGAAGAGGATTGCCTTTGATTTTTACATCTGACCTTGAGGAAAAATCGATGGCTACGCCGCATTTTTTAGCTTTATATTCTAGCATACTGAGAGTATCATTTACCTCATTCCTAATTGAAAAAACTCGATTAACCTCTTGATTTTGGATTTGTTTTTTGGCAGCAGCAATAAACTGCTCCATCCGTTTGGTACCGGTGATTGCCCGATTCAGTAAAATTCTTGCGTCTGTAAATTCATCTTTGTTTTTAGTACTTAACTGTTCTAAGTTTAACGAAATCAAATTTAAAGGATTGGCTAATCCGTGAAATAGTCCTGAAGTGAGCCGGCCAAATTCGGCAAAACGGTAAAGCTGAGCAATTTTCTCCATTTGCATTTGTTTAAGTTCCCGCGTTCGCTCTTCTACTTTGATTTCCAACAAATCTCTTTCTTTTCTTAACGCTTCTTCTGATGCCTGAGCCCTTTCCAAAGCCTTTTCGATTTCCCGGTTAAACAACCAGGAGACAACAGCAATCACAGCCAACGTTGCCACTGATAAAACAGTATCCCCCAGGGTATTAGGTAACAGCTTCCAATAACTGCTGGGAACATGAACCTTATTAATTTCTAGTACATTTAGAGTTATTAATCCAGCTCCAGTGATAAGGGTAACTAAGAGCGCAAACCTGGTACTAATTAAAATTCCGGCCATGACGACGAGTAGCGGATACATCATTAAAGCTTGTGGAACATCTGATCCCCAAATATAACTAGTATAAGCAGGAACGAGGGCGTAAATTATGACTAGTAAATAGGCGGAAATAATAAACTTACCTTTTTTTGAGAGAAAGAAGAGAAAGGCAAAATAAGCAAAGATTACAAATGCACCAATTGGGGCTACAGCGTTGTCAGACTCTAGATTTGCTATATGCGTTATAAGATTATGCAAAAACGCTACAAAACTTAAACTGCTAGAACCTACTAATAAAATATTAAGTATAAATTCACGCCTAGCACTATCCTTATCTATAGAAGATGGTTTCACGACAAAATATAATCGATCAAATAACCGCATTTTTATACAGTTACCACCTTAATAGTTGCTTAATTTAAACGGATTGGTTTAATTAGGCAGCAGTCCAGGGGTTAAAAGCCCTCGCAGATGAAGGTAAAACCTTCTTTAATTTTTTAGAATCCCGTACTTTAGAGTCGGTAAGAATCTTTACAATTAATTCTGACATAATTATCACCCCCTTTCGCATAAAAAACAAGTGATTTCTTTTATGCTTCAATCTTATATCCTGATCCATAAACTGTCTTAATTAATTTTTTATCAAAATTTCGATCTATCCGGTCGCGTAAATATTTTATATGGACATCGACAGTATTATAAAAGGATTCGGTTGTACTTTCCCAAGCGTGATCTAAAATCATTGATCTGGTGACGACCCGTCCCTGATTTCGCATCATATATTCAAGCAAAGCAAATTCCTTAGGTCGCAATTGGATCTCGTAATTTTCTCTTTTAACCGTTCTTTTTTCTAAATCAAGAGTTAGGTTTCCAACGTTTAAGACATTGCCGTCTAAATTCGATTTTCTCCTTAACAGGGCTCGGATTCTCGCTTTTAGCTCGTCAAAGGAGAAAGGCTTAGTTAGATAATCATCAGCTCCAATATCCAAGGCGGCTACTTTTTGGCTTACGTCATCTTCCCCAGTCAAGATCAAAATTGGTGTGGTGATTTCCTTTCCTCTGATCGATCTGCATATTTCAACGCCGTTTTTATCAGGAAGGTTAAGGTCAATTATATAAAAATCGTAAACGTTATGGAGTGCTAAGTATTCTCCCTCTTCTCCTTCGCTAGAAATTTCAACCACGTATTCCTTTTTAAGCCCTTCCTTGATCGTAAGCGCCGTTTCTTTTTCGTCTTCGATTATCAAAATTCTCATATTATTTAGATTATACTAAAAAAATTATAAAGAAAAATCATTAAAAAATTATTAAAAAACCAAAAGGCAAGTTATCAAGGTTGACAAGCGAAGCTAAAAAGAGTAAAATTTAAAGGTTTGAAAGCGATTAAATTTTATGAATATACGTAATGTTGCCATCATTGCCCACGTTGATCACGGAAAAACAACGCTGGTCGATGGTCTCTTAAAACAATCCCATACTTTCCGAGAAAACGAAGCTGCGATGAACCAAACCTTGATCATGGATTCAAATGATCAGGAGCGGGAACGCGGTATTACAATCCTGGCAAAAAATACGGCGATAACATACAAAGACACTAAAATAAACATTATCGATACTCCTGGCCACGCTGATTTTGGTGGTGAGGTCGAAAGAACGTTGAACATGGCCGACGGAGCGATTTTGGTTATTGACGCTCAAGAGGGACCGATGCCCCAAACGAAATTTGTTTTAAAAAAAGCTCTAGAGATAGGTTTAAAACCCATTGTGGTTATTAATAAAATTGATAAACGTGACGCCCGAGTGGAAGAAGTCATCAACAAGACCTACGATCTTTTCCTAGAACTGGCCACCGATGATTCTCAGCTCGATTTCCCGATATATTATGCTATAGGTAAAGAGGGTAAAGCTTGGGAAGAAATGCCAGAAGATTATAACGCTTCCGCTGATCTTGAACCGATTTTTGAAGCAATTTTAAAACATGTTCCTGAGCCAAAAGTTGAAGCTGGTGAATTCCAAATGTTGGTCACCTCCCTAGATTGGGATAATTTTCAGGGAAAATATGCCATTGGTCGGATCAGACGCGGAGCGGCAAAACAGGGTTTAGCGGTCACTTTAATTAAAAGTGGAAATATTTTAGAAGCTGGACGCCTTGAGAAAGTTTACATTAGCCAGGGATTAAAACGTTTGGAAGTTCCTTCAGCCGAAGCTGGGGACATCGTGGCAATTACCGGAGTGAAAACTGCTGGAATTGGCGATACGGTGTCTGACCCTTCAAATCCCGAAGCACTTCCTTCGATCGCGATTAGTGAACCGACCTTAAAGATGTCTATTTCAGCTAACACTTCCCCATTTGCAGGCCGGGAAGGGCAATTTTGCACGAGCAGGCAAATCCTTGACCGGATAAAGAAGGAGCTTGAAACAAACGTCTCTTTAAAGTTTGAAATGGGAGACAGCGGCGAGTTTATTCTTTCTGGACGGGGAGAGCTTCACCTTTCCGTTTTTATCGAAACTCTTCGGAGAGAAGGGTTTGAACTGCAAGTTGGAAAACCCCAGGTTATTACCAAAGAAGTTGAGGGTAAAATATGTGAACCTTTCGAAGAATTAACCGTTGATGTCCCTACTGATTACATCGGAGCGGTGAACAGCGAAGTAGGACGTCGAAGAGGAAGCTTGATCTCACAAAGTGAAAATTCCGATGGGACAGTCAGACTAGTTTTTGAAATTACGACCAGAGGTCTCCTAGGACTTAGGAACCAACTGCTAACCCTTTCTCGAGGAACGGCGGTAATGAATTCAATGTTTTTAAAATTTGTTTCGATTGGAGCGATTATTCCAAAATTAAGAAATGGGGTGCTAATTGCTTCAGAAGGTGGCAAAGCTGTTACTTACGGGCTTAATGTAGCCCAAGGACGAGGAATAACGTTTATTCCCGCCCAGACACAGGTGTATGAAGGAATGATTATCGGCCAAAATTCGCGGGAAGATGACATCGAAATCAATGTGACTAAAGAGAAGAAGCAAACCAATGTCCGTTCTTCAACGGCCGATATCGCAGTGGCCCTCACTCCATCAACGATTTTTAGTTTAGAACAATGCTTGGATTTTCTAGAAGATGATGAACTACTAGAAGTTACTCCAAAGAGTTTGAGACTGCGCAAAAAACTTCTTACCGCCGCTGCTCGTGCCAAAGCCAAAAGATAAATTGACTCGTCTGTATGGGATTTTTTTGAAAAGGGCAAATGAAACCTAAGTAGATTTCTTATCATGTGCCCCAATCTTTAATCACTAAAGCAAAATCTACTCCATTAACTATCCCGTCTCCGTTAATATCTGCTCGGCGATCACGAGGAGTATTCCAATTATCAAACAAAAGATTGATATCTGCAAGATCAACTTTCCCATCTTGGTTGATATCAGAAGCCAGGTAGGTCACACTCGTACATTTCTGAGCTGGAGTTAAAATATCTTCCCAACATTCAGTTCCAGAGGCCTCAATAGTCCTAGTTAAATTTTGCATGTAGTAATAATCTCCCACTAAAGCATCTGGAGCATCCAAATATTTTCTAAGCTGAACAGCTGGTTCTTTTTGAACCCAATTTTTAAGAGGGAAAATCATGGCTTCAGTGTCAGGCGGTAGCCCGGAATCTTCACCATGATAAGTAGTATAATATGGAGCTTGAGGTACATACCATAAATTAAACAAATATTGCGCTCGGCTTAAGGAATAAGTTGAAGGATTGGTTGTCCCCAGAACATTATCTTTTAAAG
>JAMCZT010000043.1 GCA_023485445.1 Patescibacteria group bacterium | reverse complement strand
TCCTGTCTTGTAGCAGTACTGGGAGATACCTGAATTACTATCATTTCCCGCTGGCCAGATGAAGGTGTAAGAGTTAGTGGAGGAATATCCAGCGGGGGATGGAGTAATGTAACTAGGGTTAGTGGGAGCGGTTGAATCAAATTTATACATAAAGGCCGAATAGGTAGAGGAAATTATGTTTCCCGCAGTATCTTTAGTTTTAACCAATAGATAATATGTACTTCCAGATGATAAAGAAGAGGCGGTGTAATTAGCTCCAGTTTGGTAATTTCCTGCGGTGACTGGATTAGCTGTATTATCCGTCCCAAAATATACATAATAACCGTCCACCCCACTTTCACTATCCGCTGCCCCACTCCATTCAAAGTAAGGAGTAGCGTAGTTATACCAATTGTCAGACGTTAAAGAAGTTGCTTTCCCGGAAGTGGAGTAACCTAAGGTAGTAGTAGGGTTAGTTGGCGGAGAGTTATCCGAGAGATAGTAAAGGGTAAAGTTATCTAGTGAGGGAGTAGTGTTATCAGTTTGGGCAAAGGTTGCCTTAATTTTGACATATCGATTAGTTCCTGTCCCCAATCCTAAGGTATCCAAATCAGCCTTAGTTTTAGTAAAAGTAGTTCCGGCCGAAGCCGTGCCAATGGTAACGTAAGCAGCCGTCGATAAAGCGGAGGTAGAAGTGGCGGTCTTCATGGCAAAGGTAATGGTGTCGGTTGCTGAGACAGAAGCCACCGTTGAAGAAAAAGCGGTTGAAGAAGCAGCTCCGTCTCCCCAGCCTCCGTTCCAAGTGAAGTCATAGTTAGGAGACTCCCAGGTTCCAGAGTAAGAGTAAGCTGTTGTTTCCGAACCGATGGATGATACAATTGGCTCAGGGGAAGAAAACTTTCTGACCAATTCTTTATTTAGATAATTCGGGGTTACGTATCCATAGTTATTGTATAAATCGGAGATCTCGGATTGAGTGAGAGCTTTACTGTAAACCCGTGGTTCGTCGATTTGCCCTAGGAAGTAAGCGTTCGTTTCTTGGAAGCTTCGACCGATGGCAAGGTTTGAACTCGTGTTAAAAACCCCACCAGAATAAGGCGTTGGAGCACCTTCTTGTATCCCATTAACGTAAATACTTAGCGTCGATCCATTATAAACACCGACAATATAATACCACTGACCGTTTTGAAGACTGGTTGTCCCAGCTGTGGAATTCCAGTCATTCCCGTTACTTGAAACCCCAAAAGCGACTTTGGAATTAGTTCCGTTACCAATATAAAGTTGATACCCGTAAGAGCCAGCACCTCCATGTTTAGTAAGAACTTTGTACGTGCTAGTTTGCGTTAAACTACCGGGATTTACCCAAGCAGCGAGGGTAAGATTTCCTATTATTCTTAACGAACTCCCGTTACCTGAATCGATATAATCTCCTGTTCCGTTAAAATATCTCGCATAATGAAACTTTCCTGATGAGCTAGCAGTTGTACCAGTAGAAGTTCCTGTGTTATTACTTCCAGAATAATCTACGGCAGGCGATCCATTAACAGTTTCATCCAGTCGCCAGGCTCCTTTTACCGAGCCGCTATTAATTTCTCTAACAAAAGTGGCGGAAGCTGAGGATTGGGCAGAAGCGGTAGAACTTCCGTAGTACATGTTAATGTTAGTGGTGGTACTCGCGGAAATGGTGGAAACCTTGACCCAAACGGCGCTGGAAGTACTATTACAATTTTCGACCCAATAACTAAGGTTGGTAGTATCATTAGAGTCGCGGAAGCGAAAGTCAGCACAATTTGATTGAAGCTTCCCGGCATTGATTAAGGCATTTGTGTCTAAAGTTACATTAACCTGATAGGCAGAAAGAGTGGCAGAATTAGAAGCGTTGTTAATTGTAATTGTTTTTTTGTATTTAATTCCATCAGGACCACCACCAGAAGCCAGTTGGACAGTTGCCGCACTACCAGTACCGGAAATGACGGCTGAAGAAGTCGTTCCGAGATTGAAATCCGTATCCGTGTCTTTGGTAATGGAGGAAGAAGCAGTAGCAAAAGAAGGAAGTTTTAAGACTCCAGAAAAAGAAAGATAAACCCCACTAATGACCCCGACCAGATAAAGAAAAAGGAACGTTAGATGAAAATGAGTTGAAAGAGGATGGTTATGCCAGTTAGAATACCAACCGCCGTTACTCATCAAGGCTTGGTGAGGACGAGAACAAAGATGATAATGAAACTTTTTAATCATGTAGGCAGAACTTTAACCTCGACAAAACACACTACTAGCTCTTGCTAACTTTATTTAAATATAACTTAAGTGTTAGTAGGAAATCAAGATGGTTGACACTTAGTTGGTAGACGGTTAAAATTAAATCAACAGTTCAAAGTATCTTTCTGGCCTAAAGGCGAGCGATATTGAGCTTTGAACTATTTTTTCTGCCTTATGTTTAATTTTAGTATTTTAAAGATCATTGACGAAGCAATTTTGCCCGCCTTTTTAGTGGTTGGGGCTAAAATTGGTGGGGTTCTTATAGTCACTAAACTTTTTGCTTTAGATTTTACCCTAACTCAGTCTTCTTTTTTTAGCATTCCTTTAATTGGATACAGTAGTAGCGATTCTTTAACAGTCGTGAACACTGTCTCTTCGATATTAACAACGATGATGGTGATGTTGGGTTTAGGATGGGTGCTCATCAAGGCCCATCATTTTCACGCGAGTCATATCCACCCAAAGCTGGCCACAAAGCTTGCCCAAAACGGCTTAGAAAATCTTATCCAGGACAGTTTCGAAATTTACCATCAGGCTTTAGTTTGGCTCTCTTTACTTTGGTTTACTTTTTTCCTTTCTGTGACCCAATTTTATTATGGAGTCTTAGCAGCTTGGGCTGTGATCGCGATTTTGGCTTTTGGGTTGATTTTAAGTTTGATTTTTATCTTAGACGTGAAGAAAGAGATAGATTTAGGTGAACTAGCTTCTGAAGACTTGGGTAAAGTTTAGAGGAAGTGGGTAATGGCTATGACCAATCCTGCCCAAAGGACCACAGAGATAAGCAGCGGCAGATCGTGCAGTAGGACTCTCTCCGGTGATTCTCCTTCTTTTTTTTCATAAATTAAGTACAAATAGCGGAATATTCCGTAAACCACAAGAGGAATGCTAACCATTAACCATTTTGGCGAAGACATGGTTTCAGGTAGGAAAGACAAAAATTTTTGGTTGTGGTAAATTTGGGGTTCGTTGAAAGTGAAAAAACTGTAAGTGATCAAAGCTCCGATGGCCATCATGAAAGTTAGTCCGTCCAGCAGGACGAGTGGGTAATGGGAAAGAGTTTGACGATGTTCAGAAGCCACTTTTTGGTCAAGCAAAGTTACCTCTAGCCTCCTTTTTCCAATCGCCAGAAATAGGGCTAACATCATTGTTGAGAGAATCAGCCAGGAAGAAAGGGAAATTGGGACAACTAAAGCTCCGGCGAATACCCGTAGCATAAATCCTCCAGCGATAGCGATTATATCGAGTAATATAAGGTGTTTAAAGAAAAGGCTGTAAGAGAGCTGAATGATCATAAAACCCAAAACTAGGACAAAAAGGTAAATAGAGAGAAAATAACTTGCCACGGCGGAAATGCCTAGAAGGATTGCCGCAACACATAGAGCGATTTTAGGAGAAAGTTTGCCGCTTGCAATAGGACGGTTCTTTTTAAAGTAATGGATCCGATCTCTTTTGATGTCGATGACGTCATTAATTAAATAACTGGCGGAAGTAAGCCCGCAAAAGATGAAAAAAGTGTAGAGGACGGGAAATGATTTGCTAGGGGTTAAAATTTCTCCAGCAAAGATCACAGCCGCAAAGACAGCGGTGTTTTTGATCCATTGTCGGGGCCGAACTGATCGGACTAGGTACATTAATGTGTCCATATTAGCCAAAGTATAACAAATTGCGTTAGTTTTTACTAAGGATTGTTCCTTTTTTATTCAGTAAATAAGTTAGGGTTAACAAGACGGCTAAAATGACCAGTCCTAACATCACGACCGCAAAAAATTTAGTTTGGCTGTCTAAGTTTAAGGCGACGATTCCTAACACGGCGCAAACCACCCAATAAAAGAGGGCAATTTTTCGTTTGCTCCAGCCTAGCTCTAATAGTTTATGGTGGAGATGCCCACGGTCTCCCCAAAAAGGGGATTTTTTATGATAAAGCCTTCTGAGAATAGCAAAAACAGCGTCGGCTAAAGGAATGGCTAAAACCAAAAGAGTGGTAGCCAATTTTCCTCCCGCAAGAATGGAAAGAACAGCCAGCATAAATCCGGCTAAGGCGCCCCCACCGTAGCCAGGCATAATTTTTTGCGGGTAAACGTTGAAAAATAAAAAGCCTAAGTAAGCGCCGCTGACAATCATCGCTAGTATCACGACTGGCCATTGAGTGGGATCGTTTTGCGCATATTTTAAGGCGACTAGTCCTAAAACGACAGTGCTGATAGCGGCGATTCCTGGCATTTGGCCGTCAACCCCCTTACTCCAATTAATAGCGTTCATCATCCAGACGATCCAGCCTAAAGCAAATAAATCTGCCAAGACGACGATATTTCTCGTCCGGCCAAGAAATTCAAAGCTCCAAATGAGGCTGTCAAAGCGAATTTGGGTATCTAGCGGGTTAGAAATCCAAGTAATCCCTACCCCTGCCCCCACAACGATAAGTGCGGCAAGGATGTTTAGGCCAAAGCGAAGGTATGGACTTAGATCGTACTTGTCGTCGACTAAGCCCGTGAAAACGACCAAAACAGACGAGGCAAGAATGGCGATAAACCTTTTATCTAAAGGAGTAATAAAAAGAGGAACCAGGATTAAGAGAGTAACCAAAATGGGTAAACCTCCTGCCCGAGGGATAGGTTTGTCATGGACGATGGCAGGATGTTTGCGGGTGGGATAATCAATGAAGTTGAATTTTTTAGCAAGAATTATCGTGACGGGGGTGGTTAGGATAGTCAGAATAGTGGCGGTTAAGGCCGCGAGCAAATAGTTTATCATGGTAAGACAACCATTAGAATTCGATATAAAGTTAGGGTGGCGGCAAAAGAGATAATCGTAGTTGACCAAATGGTAATACTAGCTACAGTTGGTTCCTTCTTACTGATTAAGTAGCACAAAAAGGCGTTAACCAAAAGAAAAACTCCTGTTACGGCGGGAATAAGCCACAGCCAGTTGGGAGTCGTGAGCTGGTTTTCTCCCCAAGTTTTGGAATACCAGAAAGGAACTTGAGGAGGAAGGTTAGCGGCTGACCAAAGAAGATATACCTCCCCCATGACAAAAATGAGGCTAATGATAAAGGCCAAGGCGTAAGATTTTTTTATTGACCGGAAGCCCGAAATAAAATTTTTAACCACGAATACTCCTTCAAAATTTTAAGCAGGATTTAATCCACGTTTTCAAAGTAAAATTATACTAGATTTTATTCCTTTCGTAAATTTTTGCCCCCTCTATCTCATATCTAAAATGGTAATAGTGCAAAAGCAGATGTATCTCTTTTGGATCTTTTGTTGCGATGATAAACTTTGGTTTAGCTGCATCCACGGCTTTGGCGGTTTCTTCCAAAGCATTTTTATAAAAAGTGACATGGTAAGCCACGATATATCTTCCTGGCGGCAATTTGTTAGTTAGAGCGTAGATCTGTCCGCTGTCGCTCCAGAGAAAAACTCCTTCATCTTTTGTCGTGTTAGTTTTGATAAAATCGGAAATAGCGTAATCACGAGAAGTGTTGCGGTCAAAGAACGATTGATAGGAGGGAAGGGTTTTTTGTCCGGAAATAAAGCTAAAATAATTTTGGTAATAAGAAAATGATTGGGGTAAGGCAGAGATTTTTTCTCCTAAATTGAAACTTACTGAAAGAATAATTAAGGAAAAGATAAAAAGCGGGGCGTTATAAAGAATCATTTTTTTATTTTCGAAAATAAAGCCCAGGGAAAGGCAGACTGCTGGTAAGGTAACTAAAAGGTAATGAGTGTAAGGCCTTTGGGAGAAAAGGGCGCTAAAAATAGAAAAGGCCAGCCAGATAAAGATAAATGAACCAGGTGTACCCAGTGTTTTGCGGTATTTAAATATTAACAGCAGGGTAACAAGTAGGCCTAAAATTTTAATAGCTAATAATCCGTTTGGAAAAAGAAAGTAGTTGCCGTAACCGACGTAGCCGACGTTTTGGGAAAAGGCGGCCTTGAGATAATCACCTAATGCGCTTTGGAAGAAGAAATAAACAAAAGTAGCTATAATTGGAATTAAGAAAGAAAGAACAAAAATTATTTCCGCTTTAAACCCTGAAAAAAATCTTTTTGGCGATAGGATTTGTCTAATTTTTGAAAAAGAGAACTCTTCATAAAATTTAAGCAAAACAAGGAAGCTGAAAAAAGCGGCAAAGTCGAATAAGGCCACGATCTTGGTTAAGAAAGCGGTGGATAAGAGAAGGCCGGAAAAGAAGTAAAATCTCATCCTGTTGTTGACTTGAAAAATTAAAAAGGCCGCTAAAATGATTGGGGCTAACATGAAATTTTCTGCGTTGGCGATATTTCCTTCTAAAATCGGCAGGCCGAAAAAGAGGGCGAAAATAGAAGTGGTCAGAAAGACAGAGAACTTATGTTTAAAAATTTTTAAAGACAGTAGAAAAAGAAAAAGGATGGCCAGAGCGCCAAAAATTACTGAAAGGAAACGGATTGAAAAAAGATCGCCATTAACGAAAGAGTAGAGAAGGTATAAAAGAGGAGGCTTGTTATCCCAAATGCCCTGGTAAAGAAGCCGTCCTTCCCTAACCGCTATACCCATGACCTGATAAATTCCCTCGTCCCCGTACCAGTCTGGTTCAACTAAAGAAGGAATCCGTAATAAGCAGAAGAAAAAAAGAGTAATAAAAATGAACCAGACGTTAAAGTTGGTTTCAAAACTCTTAAGAGAAGTTAAAAACTGTTTCATAATAGATTAGCTTGAGATATAACGTGACAGATTTGTTGATTTTTTACTAGCCCATCTTTTCGGTCGATTTATATTCTAGCCTTTTTCCCAAGATTAGCCTAGCGTGAGCATCCATTCCTGGCAAGGCACTAAAGAAAAAGGACGTTATCGGCATCAAAAGGTACTGTAAAAGTGTTGAAGGAAGGTAACGCTTTTTAAAATCTGCCGGCCGAGGTGGTTTGAGAAGCCAGTCGACGATAACAACGAAAACTAAAAAGACGGTACAAGTGGTTAGAATCGCCCCAGAAAACTTCGGTAAGTTGTAACCTAACGCAGTGTATTTAAAGGCTGGGTTGACGATTGGCGGAATTTGGGCCCCTAGGGTGACAATCCACCAGTTTACTGGCCAGAGTATATGTTGGTCTAAAGCCCTTAAGAAACGCAAGGTAAAGTTTTGCTTAGAAATTTTAGGTTGAAGCAAAAACTGCTTTACCGCGAAGGCGATGTCGGTTGCTCCCCAGGCCCATCGGCGGTTCTGGTTGTATTGGGAAACCATGCTGTGCCAGTAATTTTTTCCTTCCGCCGCGTCGGCTAATAAAGGAAGGTAGATCGATTCGATATCCACTTTTCCTTCGTGTGAGAAGAAGCATTTAAAAAAGAGATGCCAGTCTTCGCTAACGACGTCTACATCCCAGAACCCTGCTTCTTCGACCATTTTCCAGGAGGCGGAATAGGAGGAATAGTTATAAGTGCTTCCAGGTCGCATTAGATCGGCAACTTGGGAAATGCTATAGAGGGTATGGACAACGCGAATCGGCATGGGAACACGCCAAATATTGTTGTAAAAAACTAAAGCGGCTTGCCAGAAACGGACGTAACGGCTGGGATTTTTCAAAAATTTGTAAGAGAGATTAGAGAAATATTTAGGATGAAAAGCTACATCGGAATCACAAGAGGTAATGGTGACAAAATCCTTATCATAACCGACCTCTTCAATTTTTCTTTGGATTTCTTTTGCTGAAGAAGCGAGATTGGAAGACTTTCCCACAACCTCTCCCGGAACTAACACGTGGGAAGTCATCCAGAAGTGGCCGAAGTATTTTTCAAATTTTTTCTTCAAAAGCGCTACTTTCTCGGGGGCTTCTGTGTCACGAGCCTCGGTTGCTAAGACGATGTCAATTTGTTTCGTGGGAAATTCTTGGCTGGTTAAAAAGCCCAAAGTCCGTTCCAAGACGGCCATGGGATCTTTAATAGTGGGGATAAAGACCACGTGTCGCACCTTTTCTATCGGGAGGTTTTCTTCTTTTGCCCTTTCATACCAGTCATCTTTTTCGGTTAACCTGATTTTTCGATAGGCGCGAACCGCGTTAATGCCAAGCATTAAAGCCCGGTAAAAAAAATAAAGGTCAAAAACAAGGATAAAATAAGCGATGGCTTCAGGGAAGAAAAAACCAGCCCAAACGGGTGAGGTTAGAAGAGTCCAGGAGATGATTCCGGTGGACATCTCTAAAGATCGAGTGATTTTTCGATCATTTTTTTCCAAAAATTCTTTCATAATTAGTCTAGCTTAAATAATTTCCTGGCATTCTCGGTGGTTGCGTCAACGACAGTTGCTAGGGGTAAACCTTTAATTTCAGCGATTTGACTGGCTACTATTTTAACATACAAAGGCTCATTTCTCAAACCCCGGAATGGTTCGGGTGGAAGGTAAGGACAATCTGTTTCGACCATAAGTCTCTCTAAAGGAACTTCTTTGACCGCTTCTCGTAAATTTCCTGCGGATTTATATGTAATGTTACCGGTGAAAGAAAGGTAAAAGCCAGATTCAACCAAAAACTTGGCTTGGCCACGCGTTCCGCTAAAGCAGTGAAAAACCCCTTTAGGAGGGTTTTTTAAATAATCCAGGATGTCTAGCAAGTCTGGCCAAGCGTTTCGGCAATGGAAAATAACAGGTTTTTTAATTTTTTTGGCAACCTCGACCTGGGTTAAAAAGATTTCTTTTTGTTTTTCTAAATCCCCGATTCCTGAGGAATACTGATGGAGGTCAAGGCCGATTTCTCCGAGGGCGACAACTTTTGGTTGAAGGGCTAAACTTTCTATTTCTTTTAACCACCCGCTATAGAGCTGACTTGCGTGGTGTGGGTGCACGCCAACGCTAGCGAAAATTTTTTTGTTTTCTTTAGCCATTTGAAGCGCTTTTCTAGAGGAATCCAAATTAGCCCCGACGTTGACGACCGCTTCTAGCGGCTCGAAATTATCCTTCCCTGAGACTAGCGTTCGTTGGATGACTTCCTCGCGGTCGGTTTCAAAGGCTTGGAAGTTTAAGTGGGCATGGGTATCGATTAACGGCATACTAAAACCTCGAAAGGAAATGGAAATCTTTTGTTTGACCCTTATGAAATTCTCGGAAACAATGGAACCCCTGCTTTAATTTTCGGTCCCCTAAACTTTTCCTGCAACTTCTCTGCGGTTTCGGGCATAAAAGGTAATAGAAGTTCGACAATTTCTCTTATTTGACGGATTAGGTTATCGAGGACAGCATCGGCTTTTTCTGGGTCCTTCTTAATTAACTCCCAAGGTTTGCTTTCTTCTATTTTTTTATCGGCATCAGAGATTTTTTTCCATATGTAAGCGAGAGCTTCGGAAAAGCTTAATTCGTCCAGGGCGACTCGATAAGGAAGGTCCAAAATTGGATTTTCCGCGGGAGCCGGAACGGTTAAGTTGGCTTTTTCTGCCAAGGCAGCCACTCTTTGGATAAGGTTGCCCAGGCCATTGGCTAGGTCTGAATTATACCGTTTGATAAAACGGTCAATTGAGATGTCGCCGTCTGATCCAAAAGGAAATTCAGAAAGAAGAAGGTAACGTGTTCCATCCGTGCCAAATTTTTCCACGAGCTGCTCCGGCAGGATCACATTGCCGATGGTCTTTGACATTTTTTCGCCTTCAATGGTGAAAAAACCATGGGCAAAAACTTCTTTCGGGGGTCTAATCCCGGCGGCAATGAGCATAGCTGGCCAGATAACCGCGTGAAACCAAAGGATATCCTTGGCCATAAGTTGCAAATCGGCCGGCCAAAGATCAGGGCGGTGGTTGATTATCGGCGCCGAGTAGTAATTAAGCAAAGCGTCAAACCAAACATAAATTGTTTGGCTTTCATCCCAAGGAATAGGAATTCCCCAGGTAACCTCGGCTCGAGAAATACTGATATCTCCCACTCCCAGTCTTAGTTTACTCAACACTTCATTAAAACGCGAGTCGGGCCTGATTTTGTAATGGTTGGGGTCCTTGGGGTCTGAAATTGCTTTGATTAGAGTTTCAATATAATTAGAGAGACGGAAAAAATAATTTTCTTCGCTCTGTTTAGTCGGCTCCTTTCTATGAAAAGGACAGAGGCCATCGACTAGGTCGACTTCCGTTAAAAACTTTTCGCAACCGACGCAGTAGAGCCCCTCATACTTTCCTTTGTAGATGTCGCCTTTCTCATAAAGAGTGATTAAAAAATCAGTGACGATTTTTTCGTGTTCAGGATCAGTCGTACGGATAAAATAATCATAGGAAATGTTAAGTTTCTTCCAAGCCTCAACAAAATTCGGTGCGACTTCGTCACAAAAAGCCTTTGGTTTCAGGCCTCGTTTTTTTGCCGATTCCGCCACTTTTGCTCCGTGCTCGTCTGTTCCCGTTACGAAAAAGGTATTATCCCCCAAAATTCGATGGAAACGTGCCAGGACATCCGCCGCGACGGTCGTGTAAGCATGGCCGACGTGGGGAATATCATTGACGTAATAAATCGGGGTGGTGATATAAATTTTTTTCACTTACTGCTCCAATAAATTTCCAAAAGAAAGCCAATTGCGGCGACCAAAGCATTGTTAAGAACATTACCAGCTTTAATGATTTGCAAGATTCCTATTCCTGTCAAAACAGTAGCGAAAATCATTCCCCTTCTTAGCCCTCGCCGGAAGACTACTTTCGGATGCTCCTTATCAAATAATCGTTGGGGGAAGTATATCAGAAGCGAAGCTAGGCCTGCAACTCCCAACCAGAAAGAGCCTAGAAAGTAGGCTACATTTACGGTGATTAATTGATCACCATCGAGAGGTGAGGTTTGAAAAAGAGTATAAGCAAAAACTCCCCAGGCGACTAAAGTGAGGACAATAATTGGCAGGAAACGTTTCATAAAATAATTATAATCTCTTTTATGACAGGATTTCAAAAGTCGACCCGTTATTATTTTTTACAACTTCGATTCGGCAAGGGAAGGCTTCCTTTAATTCCTCGATGTGGGTCACTACCAAGATTTTCTCAAAGTCGTCCTTAATTAGGTTAATCGCTTCAACCAACCGATCCCGTCCTTGAGTGTCCTGCGTTCCAAAACCTTCGTCGATGACTAAAAATTGCAATTTCGCCCCGGCTCGGTGAGTGAGGAGTTTGGATAAGGCAAGCCGGATGGCAAAATTCGCCCGAAAGGATTCGCCACCAGAATACATTTCATAACTTCTTGCCCCCATTTCATCAGAAAGGATAATGTCTAAGGTTTCGATCGTCCCGCCGCTTTTAGCTTCTCGTTGTGTTTCGAAAGCGGCTTTCATCCGTCCTTCAGTAAGTTTCTCTAAAAGATTGTTAGCTTCTTCTTCGATTTCGGGTATGGCGGTTTCGATAATCATGGCTTGGATTCCTTTTTTTCCGAAAGCTAAAGAAAGTTCTTCGTAGTTTGTCTTTTCATCTGAAAGGTTATTTTTCTCACGGATTTTTTGTTCTCGCAAGGATTCTAGTTGGGTTGAACGTTCGACTAACTGCTTCGCTTTTCCTAAAATCGCCCGGGCTTCATTTTCTTCAAGTTTAAAAGATTCGATCGCGCTTTCTTTAGTTTTTAAGTTTACGGTTGCTTCGGCTAAGGTGACTGACACGTCAGGGAGTTTATTGAAGGATTTTTCGTCGATTTTAATTTGGGCCTCTTTTTTCTGGTAAATTTCCGCTAGTTCTTTCTTGGCTTTTATTTCTGCCTTTAATTGTCCTGAAAGGGTAGCGATTTTTTCCTTTTGCCCTCTTGAGGGCTCTAAAAGAATAATCTTTTGCCGGAGTTCTTGGTGTTTTGCCCCGTCGTAGTTAATTAGGCTGATCTTCTTCTCGATTTCTTCTAACTGTTTTATTTCTTGGGCCGCTCCGGTCTCTTTAAGCAGGTCTTCCTTTTCCTTTAGCTCTTTTTCCAGTTTTCCAAGGACTTCTTGCCGATGGTTAAGGTCTAACACTGACCCACACATTGGGCAAAGGGCGATATCTGTTTTCATCTTTTCAATTTTTGATCCGATTTCTTTAATTTCCCGAGTTAAATTTTCCGCTTGTTTACTGGCGGAAGCAACTTTAGCTGAGAGAGTAGCTTTCTGGGTGGTGAGAGCAAGTATTTCAGTTTGTTTGGCCGAAAAGGCTTTGTTTTCTTCTTCCAGCCTGGCTAACTCGGCAAGATTCTTTTCAACCTCGTCTTTTTTTCCTAGCAGCTCTTCAATATTTTTAATTCTTTCGGCGCGATCTTTACCCTGGTTGATTATTTCGTCTCTTTCGGCCTTACTTTTTCTCAAGGCTTCGGATAAGGATTGTCGGCTTTGCTCGATGATCATTAAGTCTTCTTTCTGTTTCTGCAAAGCCTTAATTTCTTCTTCCATTGAAGTCCGCTGGATTTCGATTTCTTTTAATTTTGTTTCTGCCTGGGTTAGTTCCAGTTGGTGGTTATCTTTTTGAGATAGTTCTGCCTCGATTTCAATTATTTGATAATCTAGGGAAGAAGTTTTATTAGCGATGGCTTTAATTCTTTCCTTAGCTTTCTCCTCCAGACGGTCATAGTTAGAAAGGCCTAATATATCGGCCAAAATCCTTTTTCTCTCGGTAGCCCCTTTCAAAGTAAACTCGTCGGCGTTCCCTTGACGAAGATAGGAGGAGTTAACGAAGACTTCGTAGGTCATATGCAAGGTCTGGATAATTTTTTCTTGAGTCGCCCGGATGGTTCCTTCAGTCAAGTTTAGCCAACTTCCTTGTATGGTCGAGGTTTGTTTTTCTTTCGACTTGGCACTTAAGTCTGCCCCGAGGGATTTTTTGGCGAAAAATTCCAAGCTGGTTGAGCCGGTTCCTTTCAACAATCTTTTTCTGATTATCTTGTAAACCGTGTTTTCCAGCTCGAAAGAAAATTCCACGGACATTTCTTTCTGGCCGACTCGGACCAGTTTGTCGGCATTATCTCCAGCGCGTGAGGTTCCCCAAAGGCACCAGGTAATCGCGTCTAAAATGGAAGACTTTCCCGCCCCATTGTAGCCGGAAAGGCAGGCTAGCTTAAAGCCAGTAAAATCAAGGGTGGGGACATACGTCCCGTAGGAAGTAAAATTGAAAATTTTAAGTTGGACTGGAATCATGCAACTTTACTCCTCCGCCATCAATTCTTGGGCAACCTTTTTTAGTAACTCTATTTTATTTGGTGAATATTTTTTTCCTTCAAAATACTTTTCTAAAAGTTGGATTGGGGAAAGACCCTCTATCACGGCCCCCTGGATTAAAGGATTTCTCGCGGTCTTTGATACGTTTCGGCTGATTCCCGCGATAATAAAAGCTTCAGATAAGGCCTTTTTAACCTTATCCATCTCGATTTCATTTCCTTCCGAAGGAAGGTTTAAAACCAATTTCACGACCTTATCCTTGAGGTCATTTTTGGCAATTTCGGAAAGGATCTCTTCGGTCAAGTTAACAGAAGGGTTGGTTACATTAAGGTTTATCGTCAAAAATTCCCTTGCCTTGACTTTGATCGGTTGGTGTTTGGCTCCGGCTCCTTCGATTTCGACTAGTTCAAAGCTTTTTTCTTCGTTTTCTTCGCCAAAATCAACCCTTTCAATCGAACCAGGGTAAACCATTGGAGGATCTTGGTGAACTACTTGGCGCTTATGGATATGGCCTAAGGCGACGTAAGAAAGTTTTGGTTTCATTAACAAAGCTTTTGGTACCACATAATCTCCACCTAAGCTCACGATCCTTTCCGAACCAAAAACAGAATCTTCAACGCTAGCATGAACCATAGCAACAGTTACAACTTCAGGGTCAGCCTTTTCATATAAAGACTGAATTGTTTCGGCGATAGTTTCAAACTCTTTCTTTTGGATCCAGGGTAAACCTATGACTTGGAGTGGACCTGTTTTTGTTGGCACCGTGATGACTTCTGGCTTTCGAATGACGTAAATGTTTGGCAGTTCCAAAGTAGAATAAATGTCTAGGGTGTTAGCCTTACCGAGGGCGTTGGGGGTGTCATGGTTACCGACTAGCAGGACCACCGGAACATTATTCCTGGAAAGTTTCAAAATTCTTTTGGCAAACTCACGTTGGTAGGTGGGGGTCGGTTCCCTGGTTTTGTAGGCGTCACCGGCAAAGAGAAAAGCATCTGCCTTGTTCTCGACCGCGAAATCAACAACTTGGTCAAAGCTGCGCAAAAAATCACCTAGCCGAGTGGAAAGACCGGTTTCGGGGTTAAGTCTCCCGTAATTTTCCATGCCAATATGCAAATCAGCGGTATGAATCAGTTTCACTTTAGCTCCCTTCCTTTATTATAGCAGTTTGATAACAAATCAATCATAAAAGATGATTATCTACGTAATTTTTTTCCTTTCCCTTAATTTCTGCTCGTGTGTTGACAGTCAAACAAAAGAGAAGTTAGATAATATGATGATGTCACTATTTTTGATAGCAATGTTTACACAAGGAGGGCCTGCCCAAGTAGGTTTGGCAGGTTAGAAAAAATTGGGGCTTAGGGGTTTAAATATAATTCCAAGACATAAAAAAGCCTTAAAAAAGACTTCGAAAGTGATTTATTTACTAACGGGTGTACGTCGTATTTTTCAGCTGGTTTCAGCGGCTACGATTTGGCTGCTTTCTTTTCTTTGGGAAATCTTAACCTTTTTGTTTCTCCTGTCCGTTTTCCTGATTAAAAGGACGTTAGTTCTTTTTTTTATCGTTACTTTTTTTTCTATTATCGTTGCTAGTTACCTTGCTTTCACCCATGCTGACAACATCGAGAAGGTTTTCTCGGCGGATCTCGTGACTCCCTCGAAAATCATGGGACACAACAACACTGGGATGATTTTTTATGACCGGAACGGGGGAGTCATTTTCCAAGAATCCGGGGCTCGGGAATCAACGAAACCATTACCGCTAATGGAAATTCCCAAGAGCTTGATTGAGGCTACGATCGCTATCGAAGATAAGGATTTTTATGAACATAAAGGAATTTCTATTACTGGAGTTGCGAGAGCCCTCCTTTCTAATTTCCAAGAGAAAGACCCTTACGGGCAAGGGGCTTCGACCATTACCCAGCAATTGGCGAGAAATGCACTCCTTTCTCTAGATAAATCTTATGAGCGGAAATTTAAAGAAATCGTTTTGGCGATGGAGATAGAAAAAGATTACAATAAAGATCAAATCTTGGAAATGTATTTAAACAGTATTTATTATGGGGCAGGAGCTTACGGAATAAGGGATGCAGCCAAGATTTATTTTAACAAAGAAGCTAAAGACTTGACCCTGGCGGAAAGCACGATGTTAGCCGCCCTGCCCTTTTCTCCCACCGCCCTTTCCCCTTTAGGCGGAGACCGGGAAGCGGTTAAATCCCGGCAGGGAACGGTTTTGGATCGGATGGTGAAATATGGTTACCTCAAAGAAGAAGAAGCGGAAGCGGCAAAAAGCCAGGAGCTAGTTTATGCTCCGAAGAAAGAAATTCTTCGTTATCCTCATTTCGTGGAGTACGTAAGATCGTTTTTGCAGCAAAAGTATGGTTTAGGGGAAGCGGAAAAACAAGGCTTTAAAATTTACACCACGATCGATCCAAGTTTACAGGAACTAGGGGAGACCGTCATTCAAAACCGAGTAAACGATCTGCAAAATTATCACGTGACAAATGGCGCGTTGCTAGCGGTTAATCCCAAAACAGGGGAAATTCTTTCCATGGTCGGCTCAGTGGACTATAACCAGCCTGGCTTTGGTAGTTTTAATGTTTTGACTGGTTTCCGTTCCCCTGGATCGTCAATTAAACCAGTGATGTACGCAGGAGCTTTCGAAAAGGGTTTAACGGCCGGGTCAATCCTAAATGATTCGCCCAAAACGATTAATATTTTTGGTGAAATTTACCAGCCCAAAGACTCTGATGGCCGGTTTCGGGGAAAGGTGACGGTACGTCGGGCTCTGTCAAATTCTTTAAACGTTCCGGCAGTGGAAGTAGGACAGATGTTAGGAATTCCTTCCGTCCTTGAAACTTTTAAAAAATTTGGTTTGACCGATCTGGGAGGGCCAAACCAATATGGGCCGTCTATCGCTGTTGGGGGATTAGAACTGCACCCGATCGAGTTAGTCGGGGCTTTCGCTACTTTAGCAAACGAAGGAAAAAGAGTGGAGCCGGCGGCGATTTTGAGGATTGAAAATAAATATGGGGAGGTAATCTATGAGCACCAGAAAAAAACAGAACAAGTAGTCGATCCTAGGATCGCCTATATTTTAAGTGACATTCTTTCCGATAATCCTACTAGGCGAGAAATTTTTGGTTATCCGAACGCCTTAGAACTATCTCGTCGAGCTGCCGTTAAAACTGGAACGGGCGAAGATTTTAAGAACGATTGGACTCTTGGTTACACCCCTTCTTTGGCAATCGGAATTTGGATGGGGAATAACGACGGTTCACCCACGCGAAGCGTTTGGGGTTCGACTGGGGCAGCCTACGTCTGGCATGCTTTTATGGAACAGGCTTTGGGAAGTAAGCCAGATGAATGGTTTATTAGGCCGGATGGGATCGTAGAAGCAACTGTTTGTGATACAGGAAAGAAAGAGCTTTTTATCGTCGGTACGGAACCCAAACCCTGCCCTGCCCGTCCTGCTCCCCAACCAACCACCCCCGCCAAGAAAACTTGAAATTCCCTTAAGTGTCCAGGACCTGATAGATCCCGTAACACTTGAGTGGTTAATGAGGGGAATGTATAGTGGCTCGTATATGCGAGCCTACAAGATCTTACCAAAAAGTGAATATGTTCATGCAGTTAGTTTATCGAA
>JAMCZT010000024.1 GCA_023485445.1 Patescibacteria group bacterium | reverse complement strand
CCCGAATACTTCATTATTAGGGATTGTTAGGCTGTTGACAGATTCAGATTACCAGAAGTTTATTGTAGATCAGATTAGCGACTCGGTGATGAAGGATTTTTGGAATAAAGAATTTGCCCAAATGAAAGGAAACCAGCGGCTTATCACCGAAGCGATTTCCCCAATTCAAAATAAGGTTGGGCAATTTTTGAACGCTACCACTGTTCGGCACATTGTCGGCCAACCTAAAAGTACTATTCGAATCGACGAAATAATTAATTCCGGGAAGATTTTCTTTGTCAACTTAGCTACTGGGCGTATCGGAGAAAATAACAGTGCGCTTTTAGGAGCGATGATCATATCACAATTGCAATTTGCAGCTATGCGACGGGTGGATGTCCCAGAAGAACAACGGCGAGATTTTTACGTTTACGCGGATGAATTCCAGAAATTTGCTACCGATTCTTTTGCAACTGTTTTATCTGAAGCCCGAAAATACCGATTAAATTTGATTGTAACTCACCAATACATCGAGCAGATGCCAGAAACCGTCCGGGATGCAGTTTTTGGAAACGTGGGTACTTTGATTTCTTTTGTTGTCGGACCAACGGATGCGGTTTTTCTTGAAAAAGAATTTGCCCCTACCTTTACCGCTCAGGATTTGATAAACCTAGGAATGCACGAGATCTACTTGAAACTACAGATTGATAATATGGCTTCAAGTCCCTTTAGTGCCCGAACTCTTGCGCCTTATGCAGATACTACATCGATGCGCGATAGAGCAGTTGCGATTTCTAGGGAAAAATACTCAAAACCAGTGGATCGGGTAGAAAAAATTATCCGACGATGGGCTGAGACTAAGTTTAGATCCGGCGCTGCACCGATCCCACCTCGGTGGGCAACAGAAGAGATGAGGGAAGGATCCCTAGAGCGCCCTGTGAACGCCGTTCCGGCGGTGGTTTCTCAAAATACGGTGGTTACCCCACTTCCGCCCGTTACCCCTATGTCTAATACTCCTAGACCGCAAGTTAATAATGAACGGATGCCTGTGGTGGCGGTTGGAGAACAGCGTAGGGAAAGTGGGACTTTAACCGGAGAAATTATATTACCGCCGAAGCCGAATGAGGAATCTAAGGTAGAAAAAGATAACCTTGCTAATAATTCTTTTTAGTATTAAAATAGTTCCATTCTAGAAATAGGGGAGAGAGTTTATTAAAAAGGGAGGCAAAATGACCGTTAACAAAATCGATTTAGCTAGACAGGCTTTAAACGCTGCCGAATCCAGTATTAAGTTAGCGCGGCAACTTTTAACCGAAGTGGAGCAAGGAAAAGACGCTAACAAAACTTCCGCCAATGAATTACCAGGGATTACCGGTATTTTTGACGGTGAAAACATGATTGGTGATGATGGCACAAAATATCCAGTTCCCGCAAATTACGCTTCCAAATCTATGTTGGTTGTAGGAGACACTCTAAAATTGGTTGATGAGGGTGGTGAGAAAAGATTTAAGCAAGTAGATCACGTCAAGAGACATAAAAGTGTGGGAATTTTGACTAAAAAAGATGGAAAATTTAAGGTAGTTACCTCAGAGGGAAGTTATAAAGTTTTACCAGTAACAGTAGCCTATTTTAATGGTCAAGTAGGGGATGAAGCCACTATTCAGATTCCCGCCAATAATTTGACTGCGGCCTACGCGGCGATCGAAAGTATTATCAATAAAGTTAAACCAAAAGAAGAAGTTACGAAAAAGGAAGCGGAAACCCCAAAAGAAATTAAAGTAGCGAAAAAAGAGGAGAAACCAGTAGAGAAGGTTTCCGAAGTTGTTAAACCAGAAGTACCCCAAAAATCAGCGCCTGTTTTAGTGGAGGCTCCTGTAGTTCAAAAAGCCCCATCTGAAGAAGTCGTTGAGATAAAGATGCCTCAAGTGGAGGAAGATGAGTTGCGTTAGGATTTTAGAGTTCTTCTTTTTCCATTTCTTCTAGTGTTTTTTCTTCTTGTTCAGCTAATGATTCAAGCGAGTTAGAAGAAGTTGTCGATTGCTCATATTTTTCCCGATCGAGGTGTGATTCTTCCTCAGGATGTTTCTCGTGTTCCTCTCCGTGTTCTCCGTGTTCAATGTTGAGTAGAGAAATAGTTTCTTCACTTACGAAAGGTGTAAAACCATTATTCACGATAGGGAAAAAAGGTTTGCCTTCTAGCTCTTTCGCCCTCTTAATTTCGCGAACTAATATGGTTAGTTGGGCAACATCCGACTTGCTTTTTTTCGGATGGAAGGATTTGATAATAGCGCTAAATTTACTACCAATTCGGATAGCTTTGGCAATCTTTACCCCCCATTCTTCAACTATTTTTCCTAAACGGGCTCCATTTTCGGAGGTTACGATTATTTCATCTCGAAATGGATTTAAAGTAACACTTTCCCCGTTATGAAGAGTGACCAAGATTTCCGTCATTGCTAGATCCGATAGGGCAAGAACTTTAGTTTTTCCTGGTTCTTCTAAAAATATATTAGGATCTAGAAAATTTTTGGAGTTTCCGTTTAAACTGCTGTTTTTGTTTATTAGTTTTGTATTTAGATTTCTTTTTAAATCGCGAGCTTTAAGTTCCGATAAACGCTTCAGGTTTTTAAGAGCGATAGGATTGTAAGGGTCGATTTCTAACACCTGCCGATAGGCGGTCTTTGCTTTGTTTAATTGTCCCATGCCAAGGTACGACCTTCCTAAGCGATTGAGAATTTCGAGGTCATTCGGGTATTTATTGAGGAGTTCTTCGTTTAAGGCAATAGCTGTGGGCCAATCATTGTTCAAAGCCGCATTAATTGCTTGCGAGGTCAACGGATCCAGGGCAGCACTGGTCATATTTTCAAATCTACTCCTTAAGAAAATATTTTTAATACTCTGTAAAAAATACATGGCATGGCGTATCTTTGTCAAGACCTTGACAAAGATACCTTAATGGTTCCGTTTGGTTTTGTTGCCAAGTTTCGGGAACGTGTGTTAGAATTAGTGAAGTTAATTTTTAAGGAAAGTGGTGAAATGTCAGGACATTCAAAGTGGTCGACAATTAAAAGGCAAAAAGGAGTGGCAGATATTCGTCGTGGTCAGCAATTCACCAAAATGGCGAATGCTATTACGGTTGCTGCTCGTGAGGGTGGTGGTAACCCGGAAGCTAATTTTAAGCTGCGTTTGGCTATTGAGGCAGCGAGAGCAATCAATACCCCAAAGGAAAATATTGAACGGGCAATTGCTCGAGGAACGGGTGCTGCAGGTGCTGGGGCAGCGATAGACGAAGTTGTTTACGAAGGATACGGGCCTGGTGGTATAGCGATCATGGTGGTAACGGCTACTGATAATCGCCAAAGAACCTCCTCGCTTATCAGGAGTCTTTTAGAGCGTTCAGGAGGAAGTCTTGGTGGACCGGGAGCGGTTGCTTGGATTTTTAATCCTACTGCAGAAATTGAAATGGAGCTTGGTGATGCAGACGCTGACCAAGCAGTTCTTCAGGCAGCCGATGCCGGGGCAGAAGATGCAGAAGTATTCGACGGGACGATAATCATTTACGCCAAACCGGAGCAATTAGATGTGGTGAAACAATCTTTAGAATCTTCTGGATTTGTTATTAGTCGTGCTGAGTTGACCAGAAAGCCTACGACTTTGATGCGAATTCAGGATCCAAAGATTGTTCAGCAGGTACTGACTTTAATGGAAAAGCTCGAAGAGCTTGACGATGTACAAAAAGTTTATTCAAACTTTGATATTCCTGATGAATTAGTTTCTGTATAACCGGAGGGACAATTAATGTTAATTTTAGGAATCGACCCAGGGACGGCGACAACCGGTTGGGGAATTTTGAAAGCTTCTGAAGTGAACGGAACCTTAGAAGCGATTGAGTATGACTGCATCAGTACGCCTCCTGAAATGCCTATGCATGAGCGACTTTTGAAGCTTAAGAAAGAGCTTCAAGAATTAATCAAACGATTCAAACCTAATTGTGTGGCAGTGGAGCAACTTTTTTTTGGGGTAAATTCACGAACGGCGATGACAGTTGGGCAGGCGAGGGGAGTGGTGATGGTGACAGTAGCGGAAAACGATGTTCCATTTTTTGAATATCAAGGGCTAGCGGTAAAGCAAACATTAACTGGCTACGGGCGTGCTGATAAGAAGCAGATGCAAGCAGCAGTTCGAGAAAAGCTTGCTATAACCGAGTTTATTAAACCTAAAAACGGTTTCCTTGATGACGCGGCGGATGCGCTAGCGATTGCTATTTGCCACGTCTTGAAAACAAAAAAGTAAAGATAAAAAAGGATGTTGTTTTTAACTAAAAGGTATAAAATTTTAATTACGATTTTTCTTTTATGTCTCGGATTGTTTTTGTTGCCTGACTTCGGTTACGCTTGGCGAAAGCCTCTCTTGGCAGGAATACTACTAGGAAGTTACCTTTTATCAGCTTGGGTTTTTTACCATGATCTAAAAGGAATAGAGTTCTTGACCCTCTTTGTTTTGCCTGTGTTCTTCACTTTGACGGTTGGGTTAACTTATCTCCATTTTTTACCAACGATAGTGTTTAGACTAGCAGGGTTAGCTGGTTTTGGAGGTGTGATGTATGTGATCCTACTCGCAGAAAATATTTTTAACGTTGCTGCTGAGAGGAGCATTCCTTTGGTTCGAGCTGCGCATACTGTGGGCTATCTTGCTACTTTAGCTGTTGCTTTTGCCCTTTTTTCCTTGCTGTATAATTTGTATCTTAATAGTTGGCTAATCGGTGGTATAGCTTTTATTACCTCGTCTTTCCTTTTTCTTCAAGCTTTTTGGCAAATTGAGCTTGAGGATCATCTTAATACAGATCTTATGCTCAATTCTTTAGTTTTAGGTTTAGTTGTCGGAGAAATTGCATTTGTTTTCAGCTTCTGGCCACTACAGCCATTTGGGGCTGGTCTAGCATTGACTACTGCTCTGTATGTTTTTTTGGGAATTGTCCAGCATAAACTTAAAGGGAACTTAAGCCAACGGGCAGTGGGGGAATATGTTTTCGTGAGTTCGACTGTTTTCGCTTTGATGATCTTTCTTACCCATTGGGGTGCCTAGAGGCGATTTTTTTGGGAGAATAGACCTTTCCATAGATGGAAAAATAAAATAAAGTCTAAAAAATTTACTCCTAGTTGTGGTCGAGTTTAGAAAGAAATAAAAAAGGAGTAGGGGATTTTCTTAATTTTTCCAAGGAATGAAGAGTAGAGAAGTGGGTAGGTGATATAGTTTGATATAGATATTTCCACGCGTGGAAAGTTTTATTATAGGGTGGATTAGGCAGAAGAAAGGGGACATTTAAAGCTAACTGTGGATAACTTTAAATTTTAGCGGCATTACTGTGAGAGTGCTAATCTTTGGCCTCGATTAGCCTTGTTTCTCTTCTTAAGTTTTCAATAACAATCTTATTTGATCAAAAAATACCCGAAGTTCTTTTGGTTTCAAACTATTCTTCTGAGGAGGAGACCCCTTAAAATTTCGTGGTAAGATTTTAGAGGTGGTAATCGAAGGGATAGCAGGAATTATCGAAGGATTTAGAAATAACGTAAACTCTTGTGTGTGACATGAGTAGTGTGCCCTTCTCCTCGCAACCTTGTTATCGTTACTATTATGTCGCACAATGTATCTTATCCGACATTGGGCCTGCGATTTTTTGGGAAACGATAAATTTTTCCGTGTTTGGCCGAGGTTTTTTATTTACTTTTTTAAATTCCCAAATAGGCCTAAAAATGATCCCCAATTTGGCCTCATCTGGCCCAAAATTTTATCAAACAATTTATTTTTAATAAAAATGTATTTTATCAAGCCCCGTCAGGACATTTTTAATTTGACAAACTTATTTTAGATGACTAATGACACAACTAACCCACCTACCGTTCATCCTAGGGCCTTACAGCGCCTCGTGCCTAAGCGATATAATTTAGCCTGTCGGCCTATTTGCTGGCTCCTCTGAAACGCTCGCCGTGTCGCACAATATAAACGAGAGCAAAGAAAAACGGGACGGATTTACCTCTTCGTAAATGCGTCCCGTTAATTGATTGAGCACGCCTTTATGCTCTTTTTCAGTTAGCTGATCTCCTCGTCCTCTGCGTTTTTTTCGGATGCTTCCCCCACCTCAACAATTGGTATCCGAGCGTACTGGAGTTTGAAGTTGACATGATTGGTGTGGTCTATCTCAGCCCAGTAGATTTGAAGCTGGTAATCCAGGCCACTAAAGTTTCGAGATATTAACCTTTCGATATCTTCTCGAACGGTTTGGCACCAAACTTCTCTATTTCCGGGAAAACTCGTTCCTTTGATCCAGGCACAGGGATCATGATGTAAGATTACCACGATTTCTGGTCTGGACCTAAGATTGTTTTGGGAAAGGGCCTTGATAGTGAAAACTAACTTTTCCCAGTCGTCATGCGCTCGAGATTCGGTCGCTGGAAGTATTCCCGCTGGGCCGGAGAAGCGGTAGAAAGAGTCGATCCCTAATCCTTGGTCCATAAATTCCTCGGTTGGGCCAAAGAGCCGCGGATCAAAGCAAGTTAAAAGAACAGCTTTTGCATGAGCGCTGTTAATGACGCAGCCGCTGGTGTAGTTCGTCTTATTTGTCACTTTCTTCTTCCTGTTTCTTGCATGGTGTCAACTCAAGTCGATTCACCAACTTACTTGCGACTGCCTCTGACAATTCATCTTGAGGGTTTGCTCGATCCGTTCTAAACGAGTGCTAAAGTCGGCTACTTTTCTTTGAAGATCGCTGGATAAGGTTTCAAGCTTTTCGATCCGTTCTTGAGTATTGTGATCACCAAACAATGTCTCACCTCCTTAAAAAATAGAGGGTTGGTGTTTTGGCCAACCCTCTCTAGGGTCTCTTGGTTAGTTTACTGTCTCTACCCCAGATTACCTACGACAAGATCTTCGGCGTCTTCGACTTTCTGGGTTGAAGGCGTTTGAGAGGCAACAACAGGATCTGCCCTGTTGCCTTCTTGAGAAATGGCTTGCTTTTCTCCGATGAGGCTACCGACCTCTCTGAGAAGGCTCATGACATCTTTTCCGCCTAAGGCTTCCGATTTCGCGTTGATAATGGAAGCTAGTTCGGGAAGTTGCATGAGCGAGTCCAGGAGAGCGTTGCCAGTGTGGCCATTCCCGTTGCCATTAGCACCGCTGAACTGGACGACCCTCATTTGGGTGCCTATTCCGGCCAACGATTGGGCTGTGGCTGTGGCGATCTGAACTCGTGCCTCGACGATCAGTTCCAGCGCCTTTTGGCGGAGGTTGATCTCGTTCTGGGCTGACCTTGCGTCTGCCAGTTGTCTTTCACCTTCCGCTTGGGCGTTGAGTTTGGCCTTTATGGCTTCGGCCTCACCTAGTCCCACAGAAGCGAGGCCTTCTCCTTCAGCGGCCCTAGTAACCTTTGTCGCTTCGGCATCGGCAGCAGCTTGAAGTTTTCTTGATTCTGCCGCTCCAGTCGCTTTTGCAATGGCGGCCTCTTGATCTGCTCTTGCAGGAACCACGACTTCGGCCTCTTTCGTTTTCTTGGCGACTTCAATAGATTGTTCCTGAGCAAGAGCAGCCTGACGCTGAGTTTCGATGGCCACCGCACCATTCTTGGTAGCCAGTTGAGCCTTGATGTCTGCTTCCTGAAGATCATACGCCCGATCTGCTGTCGCTTTTCGGGTTTCCGCTTGGACTCTGAATTCAGCGACTTGAACGTCTTTATTCTTGGTGGCTTCTGCGACTAGGATCTCCGCAGCCAATTCCGCTTCTCTCGCTAGTCGGGTTGCTTCTGCTACCTTTTGGCGCGCTTCTCGATCCGCTTCTGCTTCGCCGACTGTCGCGTCTCTCTTGACGGCGGCTGTTCGGGCTTTACCCAGAGCGTCGAGGTAGCCGCTGTCGTCAGAAATGTTCTTGATGGTCAGCGAGACTATTCTTATGCCCATGCTAGCCATGTCAGTAGCGGCAGTTTGTTGGACATTTTGGGAGAAAGCATCTTGGTCTCGGACAACTTCCTCCACTGTCAGGCGGCCTAGGATTCCTCGGAGATGCCCCTCGAGGGTTTGAAGGGCAACGTCCTTGATTTCCGCATCTGATTTATCAAGCAGCTGCTCGGCGGCTACATTGAGCAATGTTGCATCGCCGGCAATTTTGACCTGGGCCACTCCGTCAACGGAGACGCGAACTCCTTCTTTGGTATTGACGTCGTTGATTTTGACATCGATGGTCATCAGGGTTAGATTGAGGAATTTCACGTCCTCAATGAATGGCCAAATGACTGACCCCCCACCGGTGATGATTCGACTTTGTCGCCCGCGACCGAAGACGATCATTGCCTTGTTCGGAGGGACGCGCCGATATCGTCTGGTGATGCCGTTCAGAACCGCAAAAATCAAGGCGACGACCACAAGGATGGGAATAACTGAGCCAAGGCTGAGACCTAGCTCCATCTCGTGTTTCCTCCTACTGTTTTTTTGTTTGGTTTATTTAGATTGGTGCGGTTGGTGTTTTCTTAATCTAGAGGTTCAACCGTGAGGACACCTCCTTCCCACTCATTGACAACAACCGTTGTCCCTCGAGGAATCTCTTTGCTGTTCCGAGTTCTAGCGGGTAAAACTTCCAGCTTTCCCCTTACGATGAGGTGAACAGTTCCTGTGCCATCATGCGGAATAGGGGTAGAAACATAGGCAGATCGGGCCAGATAATCGTCCCGAGATGGGGCGCTTGATCCTGATTGCCTTATCAGAAAGACGAGAAGTTTCCAAGAAACCCAGGCTCCGGTTAGACCTACGAGAGTACTAAGAATCAAGCTGAGCAAAACAGTGGCTCCGTTGGTTAAGGATAGATAGCCAATGGTCCCGAAAAAGGCGAGGAAGGCGATCAGGGATCGTAGACTTAGGGGGTTAGAACGTTGGAAGTCTGCGGTGTCAGGGTGTTCCGGTGCCGTGATTTCTGGATGGCCAGAAAAGACATCTATCACGTGATGAAATCCGACGTCGACGCCTTCGAAGATGTGAACAAATTCTCCCAGAATGAGCGAGAGAACATAGAGTCCTCCGAAGATGCCCATTAGCCAAAGGTAAACGTTTTCCATTTTTCCCCCTTTCTTGTTTTTTGATCAGGTTCGCGCAAGGTACATTTTTTCTCTTACTCTTTCCCCTTCCTATATTTAGTTTTCAGAGTGCGTGTGTTACGAAGCGCTTTTTCAATAGGCTAATAGAAACAGTGAGTATGAATGGTATTAAGCGGGTTTGATTCGAAGTTATTATAACACAGCTTGGCAAATTTGGAGTTTATTCGGAGATTTCGGCTTCAGAGGTAGATTTGGCGAAGCCGGCGGCTTCGGCCTTACGGGGGCAGATCTCAACGAAGTCGCAGAAATGACAATGCTTCCCTACCCTGGCTTCTGTTCCGGTTCGAGAATACTCGTTTTCCGTTTTTTTAATTTCCTTTACCTTTTCCAAAAACATCTGCCTGGTTTTTTCCAGGATTTCTTCGTCAACCTCAAAGGTGTAAAGATCGGAAGCGGAAAGGTATAAATAAGAAGCTTGGGAGACTTTGAATTCTCCTTCCAGTTTAAGCTTGAGTTTAGCATCTTCATTTAAAATATAAGCGTAAGCGTAAAGCTGCAAGGGATCTTGATTCTCTGGAATGGTTTTGTTGGTTTTGTAATCAATAACAATCGTTTTCCCGTTTATCTTGTCGGCGCGGTCAATTTTACCTTTCAAAAGCGTCTCTTCGTCTAAAAAAGCTTCGTAATAATCTTCTGTTAGGGCTGGTTCGGCCCGTAAATCTTGTTTTTCGGCGAATAACAATAGTTGGTCCCGCATTCGTTGAAAATATAACTGCTCATCACCGCCGGATTTTTGGAAGTTAAGTAAATTTCTTGCCCACTCTGTTTTGAAAAGTCCAAGCAGAGTTTCTTGGTCACGTTCTCCTGGTTGATAGCAAGAGAAAAAGTTTTTTAGCGTGGAATGGACAATACTCCCCGCGACAAAGTAGGGGCGGCTTTTTCGATATTTATTTTTTAAATCTTTTTGGTTATAAAAAAAGTATTGCTGAGGACAATCAGAAAACATCCGAAAGGTGTATGGGGAAATTTCAAACATTCTTCCTCCAAGCTTTTTAAGGTAGGTTGATATTAGCACTATTACTATTTTGCGGTCAAGGTGAACGCTTAAGAAATTATCCTTCCAGTAGTTGGATTAACTTTTCTCGAGAAGCTGCCCCTTTGAGGATGACGATCTGACCCCTTCGGCAATTAAAATGATCAGAAAGAAGTTCTATTAAAGCTTGATTCGCTTTTCCATCAACAGGTCTGGCCATGATAGAAACTTTTAAATAGTCCCCTACTTCTTCTAGGATTTTATTTTCTTTTGACCCTGGGGAGAGTTTGACTCTATATGTTTTCATAGAATAATTTTATCAGTTTTTGAAAAGGCTGAAAAGTAATTGGGCGATAATGATATAGACTACTAAGGCCACAGCCGTACTAGTTTCTATGATTCCGAGAGGTGGGGGGAGATGGATAGATGGAAGAATGCCAAAGAAAGGACCCGCAAAAAAGCCTCCCCAATTCATGACTAGAGAAACAAAAGCATTGCCATCAACAATTCCTAAAAAAAGAAAAATAAGCCTAAAAACGATAAAGAAGATGATTACCGCAAGGACAAAATAGATCAGTCGACCGATAACCACTTAAGGTTTCCTCCTTCAGTAGCTTGATTTATTTGGATTAAAAATCTACGGATTTTGCAACGACGGAAATAAAAAACCGGCTGATAGCGAAAAGCCCTCAGCCAGTATAAATATACTCTAGCACAATCAGTCAAGTTTGTCATCAATCAAGCTTACTTTCACCACAAATCTCTTGACGCATGCAGCTTAGGCAGCGAGTTTTTTCCTGGTGGTTCGGCAAGACGTTTTCTTTTTCCAAATCCTCGCGAATGTGTTGTAAAATTCGGATTACCTCTTCTCGAGCAGATTCACTGTATTCTATTTGCTCCACATGATCCTTTAACTGTAATTTTCCATAAGGAGGTTTAAGGCCATAGATCTCTTCAACCAAAAAGCAATAAGCCATTAATTGGCCGATGTGGGAAGAATATATTTCTTGGCTCGTCGGTTTGTACTCGACTGGGATCAAATGGCCGTTTTCTTCGATGATGAAATCAGGTTTGCCGACTAATCCATATTGGCGGGCGAAGAGAGGCCGGGTAAGCGTGCCGTCCTCTTTGATATCCTGGTAAACCACCTGTTTATAATCAAAACCAATTTTTTTTTGCAGCCTTTTTGAATAACGAATTAGGAAATAGGCGGCGGATAAGGTGATCGAAAATGTTAGAATGATAAAGATAACAAAAGAATTCTCCATATCAGAAATCCAATAATACAAATGATTAAAAAAATACTGATAAATAAAACTAAAAGATAGGCGATTTTTTTGGTTTGTTGCTGCCGTTTGATTTGGAGGGAATGTTTTACGTGAAGTTTTGCACCAAGTTCCAAACGGCCTTCCTTTGCTCTAAAAAGGTCTAGGAAAGTTCTTTTTGGAGTTAATTCCCGATAATTCGGGCTCATCCTACGCAACCAAAAAGAGCGGGAGCAATAAATGTACTCCCCTATTTCGGAAGCAGAAATGATTTTTGAATCGTCACTGGAACCCATAACAACCACCTTAAAGCTTGATTATTATACTCTTTTGAGGCAAAAAATAAAAGTTTATGAGTAAAGTTAAATTAAAATATCAGGGTCATCGAAATAACTTGGGTCGAGGGGTTTGGATTCGTGGGTTTGTGGTGTGGAAGTGGTTGAGGAAATTAATTGGGATTGAGGTCCTACTTCATCCGCATAACTTTGGATTCGACCGATAATCCCGTTGGTCAATCTTACTTTATGGCCTCTAGGATGGAATCGAGACCGCGTAAGGATATCTTTAACCACACCAGTGGTTAGTTCCCCTGTCGTGTAGTGAATTTTTTGGATTACATTAACCTTGTCCCCTACTTTGGGATACCTTTGTTGCATGGCTATATTGTACTTTATGTATGCTATAATGTAAAAGTCGTTTTTAGAATTGAAGGAGTATTTATGCAAAAAGAAGTAAAAAAGTTACCCAAAAGCGAGTACGAGTTGACCATTACTGTTCCCGTTGAAATTATCCAGAAAGAATACGATTATGTTTTAACCCAAGTTGCGGAAGGAATAGAAGTTTCTGGCTTTCGAAAAGGCAAGGCGCCAAAGGAGATGGTCGAAGCAAAGGTAGGTAAAGAAAGGATAAACCAAGAGGTATTAGAAAAAATTCTCCCCTATTCTTTAATGGAAGCTCTAAAAGAAGAAAACTTGGTGCCAATTACGGATCCCAAGATTGCTGTTTCTCAATTTGAGCTTGGAAAGGATCTGGTTTATAAAGCGACGATTACAGTTATGCCCGAGATAGAACTAGATGATTATCGAAAAGTTAAAGTAACGATGTCTGAACCTAAAAAGGTTGGCGAAAAAGAAATTGAGGAATCAGTAAATAAGCTTTATGAGCGTTGGAAACTGATTCAAGATCAAACTAAGAAAGAAACAGGTATTACTACTCCAGAAGGAGTAGCGACAGAAAAAGCAATTTATACTCCTGAGGGCGAGAAGATTTCTTTAGAGAAAAAAGAGCCAAATGACGAATTTGCGAAAGCTCTTGGGGCAGCTGATTTAGTTGATTTGAAGAATAAGGTTAAAGAAGAAATGGAAATTCAAGAAAAGCAGAACGTGGAGAAGGAGTTTGAAAATAGCGTGGTTGAAGAAACTTTGAAGAAAGTTAAGGTTGAGGTTCCGGAAGCATTAGTGGACGAGGAATTAAATCGGATGATTATTAACTTTAATCACTACTTGTCTCAATTTGGTTTAAAGTTTGAAGATTACCTAGCACGGGAAAAGAAAACTATTGAACAGTTAAGGCAAGATTGGCGACCTCAAGCAGAGAAGGACGTCAAAATCGAGCTAATGTTGCGGAAAATTGCCGAACTGGAAAAGATTGATGTCTCGCCTGAGGAAGTGACAGCTCAATTTCCTTCCGAACATAAACACGAGGATCATACGCCTGAAAAGAAGGAGCAAGAAGAAAACTACGTCCGGCACGCTTTGCGCCAGGCGAAGGCCTTGGGTCGCTTAAAGGAAATCGCTACGAAATAAAATTTGAAAATCGTTGATTTATTGTGTAAAATATTAATCAAGATGCTTTCGATAGTTGGGAGTCTTATTAACTTAATATTTTCTGAACGTGGGGTGAAGATCCTCACGATTGTTGCCTTGGCAATTGTGGTCCGATTCCTCATCAATCTAGTTATCCACAACGTGGTACAAAGAATTTCTCCAGACGGTTCCCGTGCTAAAAGAATTCGCACTTTGACGAGTATTCTTCAAACGGCTTCTTTGACGGTCATTTTTGTTATTGCAGCTTTAATGGTTTTAAAAGAAGCTGGTTTTGATGTTACTCCTTTGATCGCTTCTGCTGGAGTGGTGGGTTTGGCAGTTGGTTTTGGCGCGCAAACCCTAGTCAAAGATATGATCAGCGGTTTATTTCTTCTCATTGAAGGACAGTTTCACGAAGGCGATGAAGTCGAAATTTCGGGTAAAAAAGGTGTGGTGAAAAAGGTTAGCTTACGGACAGTAACCCTCAAAGATAAAGACGGCGTTCGCCACATTATCCCCAATGGAACTATTACCTTAGTTAGTAATTTCTCCAAAGACTAAACCAAAACTTTCCACAGGTGTTAATTACCGTTTAAATGTTCCTAGAATTGTGCTCACGATCGATAAAACCAGCGCGCCTAATAAGGCTGTCGGCCAAAAATTGTCAATGTTGAAGCCAGGAACGATCTTGGTAACTAAGAATAACATTAGGGCATTGACCACTAACGTAAATAGGCCTAAAGTCAAAAAGTTAATGGGTAAGGTTAAAAGGATCAAAGCGGGTCGGATAAAAGTGTTGATCAACCCCAAAACCAAGGCAGCTACAAAGGCAGTAGCAACGTTGTTGATTTTGATTCCGGGAATCAGATACGCGGTAATCATTAACGCGGCCGTGTTGACGACCCAAGAGAGAAATAAATGCATAAAATCACCTCCTTTTTATCATAGCAAGAGTTAAGGGATATTTTCAACCACTACCCTCTCCCCTATTTTCAAACCTTTCGCTTTAGCATACCCAGCGTTGACCTCTAGTACTTTATTCACAGGAGCTTTCGGTCTGAAAGAAGGTAGATAGTTATTGTTACTTTTTGGAGGGAGTAGATTTTCCGTAATATCGATGATTTCATTGTCAGATAACCAGACAACATCGATTGGTATAATCATCCCTTTCATCCAAAAAGAGTAATAATACTTTTCAGGGAATAAAAAGAGCATTCCTTCGTTTTCTGCCAATTTTTCTCTTCCCCCGAGACCCTTTTCTCTTAGAGTTTCTGTATCGGCGACGTCAGTAATAATTTCGTTTGGTCCTATTTTAATGGTAGCCCTTTTATATAAGTGATTAGGTTTAGTTAACCAAAGGAAAACAATAACGGAAACGAGAGTAGCTAAAAGGAAAAACTTCTTCATAAAGTTAGTTTATCATTTGACAGTGTGATAAGCAAAGAAATATGCTTTAGTTAATGAAAAAATTGACTATCCTTTTTTTAGCAACTTTTATCCTTATCGGCTGTACGAATCAATCTAACCAGTCGGTTACCTCTTCTAATTTAAATAAAAACTTAGTTAGGGTGAGTCGGGTCGTTGATGGCGATACTGTTGAAATTGAAGGGGGGCAAAAAGTTCGCTACATCGGGATAAATACGCCAGAGACTGTTGATCCCAGAAAGCCAGTTGAATGTTTTGGCAGCAAAGCTTCCCTAAAAAATAAGGAGCTAGTTGAGGGAAAAGAAGTAAGGTTAGAAAAGGACGTTTCCGAAACTGACCAATACGGACGTTTTCTGCGCTATGTTTACGTTGGAAACGTCTTCGTTAACGACTACTTAGTTAGGCAGGGTTACGCCCAGATATCTACTTTCCCGCCTGATGTAAAGTATCAAGAGCAGTTTAAAGAAGCGGAAAAAGAAGCTAGAGAAAATAATCGAGGTTTATGGGCAGATTGTAGTTTATCAACAAAATCAGGTATAGCTTCTCCTTCGGTGCAAGCTACCGAACCAGTCACTACTGAAAAATGCAATATCAAGGGTAACATTTCTCGAACTACGGGTGAAAAAATTTATCATCTTCCAGGAGGTTACTATTACGACAAAACTGTCATTGGCGACACACCTGGCGAGAAAATGTTTTGCAGTGAAGAAGATGCTCAAAAAGAAGGCTGGAGAAAGTCTAAACGTTGATTTTCAAGCCTATAAATGGAAAAGTCACTTGACCCAACGCTAGAGTTTTGGGTATTATATCAAAGTGGCAAAATGAGATGAGATCTCCTTTTGAAGTAACCATGGCAATACTTTCAAAGAAGTGGCTGGAAATGTGCGCACAAAGTTTATTTGCCGCAAAAAATTAAGAGCTCTACACTTAAAGGTCCAAAAAGGGCCTTACACTCCTGCCGGGCCCTCCTTCACTCACTTTCATTCCTAGGGATTGTGGTGTGAAAATGATCAAAGTTTGGAGGGCCTCGCGGCGGGTTGCTGATTATTACCCTACTTATTCCCTTTACATCATTTGTGCTATAATTTCTTTAGATAATTTTTTAGACGTGTGACGCAAGTTATTTTTGCTGCCTATGACTATCGCGAGGTTAATAACAGATTTTTTAGAGTACCTTGAAGTAGAACGTAACTGTTCCCAATTAACGATTCGCAATTACGACCACTATCTTCAACGATTTCTCTCTTTTGCCGGCGACATCAACCCCAAAGAGATTAATTTAGATTTGATCCGAAAATACCGTGTTTACTTAGCTCGTTACGTCGATCCCGAAACTGAGCTCCCCTTAAAAAGAATTACCCAGAACTATTTTATGATTGCCTTGAGAGCTTTTCTCAAATACCTGGCTCGCCAAGATATCGATACACTTTCAGCAGAAAAGGTTGAACTGGGTGACCAGGATCCCCGGCCGATTAAAATCCTTGATGACGATCAACTCCAAAGGTTGCTTGCTTCTCCGGACGTTTCCGATGAGGTGGGCTTGCGGGACAAAGCGATCCTGGAGACGTTGTTTAGCACGGGCCTGCGGGTTTCAGAATTAGCGTGGCTGGATCGAGATCGAGTAAATCTGGATCGAAAGGAATTTGGGGTGGTGGGAAAAGGCGGAAAAGAACGAGTGGTTTTCTTATCCGATGACGCGGCAAAATGGCTGGGAAATTATCTTGCAGTAAGAAAAGACAAATTTAATCCATTGTTTATTCGTTATCAAGGCCGGGTGGATCCGGTTGATCGAGGCGAGGCGATGCGGCTCACTCCCCGATCGATTGAACGGGTGATGGAGCGTTACGTTAAAAAGGCCCGGATTCCGATCAAAGCCACGCCGCACACGTTAAGACATTCGTTTGCGACGGATTTGCTCATCAACGGTGCTGATATTCGCTCAGTGCAGGAAATGCTGGGGCACTCCAATATTTCCACCACGCAGATTTACACCCACGTGACTAACAAACAACTCAAAGACGTCCACAAAGCCTTTCATTCTGGAAACAAGTAAAAAGCGCTTCCGAGATCGAAACCACCAGAAGCGCTAATCGGCAAACTGAGGTTGTTACCACGGACAGAAGAAGACTCTCCAGACTTTCCGATCGCCAAGGATAGGATCGTACCTTGTCCCGTTCACTAATGGTTCGAAGATCAAGATAGGGCTATAAAGCCACGAAAACAAGAGCGCAACGAGAAGATAATAGCCCTTTACAAGGAGGTTGTCGGAAAATTTGTATCCACGCAGCTTTGCTAGTCGAAGTGATCCGATGAAACACTGGATTACGTAGGCTAAAAAAAGAATGACTAGAACATTTCCCGGCCATTGATCTTCCATGTTTTTATTCCACTTCCTCCCTTTTCAACTAGGCAAATTGTATCACTCGGGAGATTGGGTGTCAAAATTGAAAATTGAGTGAATGAAGAAAGGGTGTGAAGTCAAAACACCTGGAGGGTGTAAAGCTAAAATCCAAAAGAAAGCGCCCGAGAAGATAAAAACCTTTCGGGCGCAAATTGAGGTACTCCCCTACTCGCCCGTTGCTGGTTGTCTGAGTTGTTCTCTCGCCCGGCTAATTAAGTGCTCCGCTTGCCGGTAGGCGGCAAAGATTTCGATTGCCGCAGATTTCGTTTCCAGCTCTCGTGAGGCGATAGAGGCGGCAGACCACAATTGCCGCTGAATGGTTTCAAGAAACTGGTTGAGAGAGGCCGGGGTGACGCGTCCTTCCTTGTCAAGAAGTTGTTTTAGCACCGACGAACAACTTTGGCAAATTTCATGTGGTAGGCTTTGGCAGTTCTCGTCTAGGCCAGACTTTTTCAGAACAACGGCCTTTCCGCATACGCGACACGTATCTCCCATGTTCTCTCCTTATCTGGTTGGATCTTCTCAGCCAGTTTGTAAAGTAAAGGCTCGATGAACAAAATCGTGTTTTCCAAATCTTCCGCCGCCCGATCTTGTCCGTCCTCGACCATTACCCCTCTAACCGTGTGTAGAAGAGTGAGGAGCCATTCCATAGTGTTCGCGGCAGAGGTACGAGTAGTTCGACCGGAGAGCCCGCGGAGTAGTCTCACTACTTTGAGGCAGGATGAGCAGATTTTGACCCTGGGATCGATAATTTCTCGGTCGCTATCTCCCATGATTCCGTCTGCCGGTTCACCACAATAGTGGCATCTGTCGTTCATGACCTCTCCTTTCGATCGCTAAATTGTACCCATTGTAGCAGCCAGGCTAAAGTGTTGTCGATTTCGCCAAAGAAAAACGATTATTTTGTTTCTTGTCTTTATGGAATCCCCCGTTTTCTCTTTGGCACTTTCGAAAGTGTAACGCTACTGTGTTTTCTTTATGAAGTATTGACCCAGTTGAAACTTAGCAAGAAGAAAAATAATAAAGCTGACTAGAAAAATGTAAACTGGAAAGGCTGTATTAGCAAAATCCCATGTCTTTATAGCTAACAAGGTAATCAGGGCATTTATTGACGCCGTTAAATAGAGGTAGACATTTTCGGTTTCCGGAAAGCGAAAAGACTTGGTAACGGTAGGTGATGCTGCCAACCCATCAGCAAAAATACTAAACATTATCGCTACGTTTCCATCTTTTGTCAGAAACCAAAATAAAAGGCCAAGCAAAGAAAACGCCCCACAAGTTAAATCAAAAGTCTTTATTTGCCATTCCGCCTTTTTATTTACAAAAGAGGCCAAGAAAATAATTAAGGGAACAAAACCAGCCATAAATGTCATTAAGGAATGTATCCCGACACCTTGCTTTATTTCAGCGAAAAAGGCTATAAGAGGAGCGAGGGACCAGAGAAAGAAGGTTACTTTGTTCGGTTTGGCTTCTCCTTTGATTGTTGCAACTAAATAACTTACCCCCCCCCAGGAAAGCAATTATTGAGCCGAGAATAACGAAATTTTCATTAATCATAAGTTAAGTATACCAAAGTCGGCAAAAAATGTTTTGGCTTTATTGACAGCGCTTTGTACATTAAGATAAGATAAAGTCATGGAATCTATTTTACAAAAACAAGACCCGGAAGTTTATGAGGCAATTGAAAAAGAAGCCGGAAGGCAAAAGAGAAATCTTGAACTAATTCCTTCTGAAAACTACGTC